>NZ_VMMQ01000046.1:0-13871 GCF_013277295.1 Streptococcus sp. 477 | reverse complement strand
CTAGTTAGAGAAAAACTATAATTGAAAACTATATCTTCTTGCAGTATAATAAAAGGACTATGTGTTTGAAATTTAGTTTCATACTCAATGAAAATCAAAGAGTAAACTAGCCGTAAGCTGCTCAAAGTACAGCTTTGAGGTTGCAGATAGAACTGACGAAGTCAGCTCAAAACACAGTTTTGAGGTTGCAGATAGAACTGACGAAGTCAGCTCAAAACACCGTTTTGAGGTTGTAGATGAAACTGACGAAGTCAGTAACCATACCTACGGCAAGGCGACGCTGACGAAGTTTGAATTGGATTTTCACAGAGTGTAAATTGTTGAAACTAGGTTGTCATACAATGTGTACCACTTGGGCTTTGGCAGTAGCTAACTGCACTAAATATAATATAAGGAGGGTTTTATGGGGAAAGGCCATTGGAATCGGAAAAGAGTTTATAGCATTCGTAAGTTTGCTGTGGGAGCTTGCTCAGTAATGATTGGGACTTGTGCAGTTCTATTAGGAGGAAATATAGCTGGAGAATCTGTAGTTTATGCGGATGAAACACTTATTACTCATACTGCTGAGAAACCTAAAGAGGAAAAAACGATAGTAGAAGAAAAGGCTGATAAAGCTTTGGAAACTAAAAATGTAGTTGAAAGGACAGAACAAAGTGAATCTAGTTCAACTGAGGCTATTGCATCTGAGAAGAAAGAAGATGAAGCCGTAACTCCAAAAGAGGAAAAAGTGTCTGCTAAACCGGAAGAAAAAGCTCCAAGGATAGAATCACAAGCTTCAAGTCAAGAAAAACCGCTTAGGGAAGATGCTAAAGCTGTAACAAATGAAGAAGTGAATCAAATGATTGAAGACAGGAAAGTGGATTTTAATCAAAATTGGCACTTTAAACTCAATGCAAATTCTAAGGAAGTCATTAAACAGGATGCAGATGTATCTACGTGGAAAAAATTGGATTTACCGTATGACTGGAGTATTTTTAACGATTTCGATCATGAATCTCCTGCACAAAATGAAGGTGGACAGCTTAACGGTGGGGAAGCTTGGTATCGCAAGACTTTCAAACTAGATGAAAAAGACCTCAAGAAAAATGTTCGCCTTACTTTTGATGGCGTCTACATGGATTCTCAAGTTTATGTCAATGGTCAGTTAGTGGGGCATTATCCAAATGGTTATAACCAATTTTCATATGATATCACTAACTATTTGAACAAAGATGGTCGTGAGAATGTGATTGCTGTCCATGCAGTCAACAAACAGCCAAGTAGCCGTTGGTATTCAGGAAGTGGTATCTATCGTGATGTGACTTTACAAGTGACAGATAAGGTGCATGTTGAGAAAAATGGGACAACTATTTTAACACCAAAACTTGAAGAACAACAACATGGCAAGGTTGAAACTCATGTGACCAGCAAAATCGTCAATACGGACGACAAAGACCATGAACTTGTAGCAGAATATCAAATCGTTGAACGTGGTGGTCAGGCTGTGACAGGTCTAGTACGTACAGAGAGTCGTACCTTAAAAGCACATGAATCAACAAGCCTAGATGCGATTTTAGAAGTTGAAAGACCAAAACTCTGGACCGTTTTAAATGACAAACCTGCCTTGTACGAATTGATTACGCGTGTTTACCGTGACGGTCAATTGGTTGATGCTAAGAAGGATTTGTTTGGTTACCGTTACTATCACTGGACTCCAAATGAAGGTTTCTCTTTGAATGGTGAACGTATTAAATTCCATGGAGTATCCTTGCACCACGACCATGGGGCGCTTGGAGCAGAAGAAAACTATAAAGCAGAATACCGTCGTCTCAAACAAATGAAGGAGATGGGAGTTAACTCCATCCGTACAACCCACAACCCTGCTAGTGAGCAAACCTTGCAAATCGCAGCAGAACTAGGTTTACTCGTTCAGGAAGAGGCCTTTGATACTTGGTATGGTGGCAAGAAACCTTATGACTATGGACGTTTCTTTGAAAAAGATGCCACTCACCCAGAAGCTCGAAAAGGTGAAAAATGGTCTGATTTTGACCTACGTACCATGGTCGAAAGAGGCAAAAACAACCCTGCTATCTTCATGTGGTCAATTGGTAATGAAATAGGTGAAGCTAATGGTGATGCCCACTCTTTAGCAACTGTTAAACGTTTGGTCAAGGTTATCAAGGATGTTGATAAGACTCGCTATGTTACCATGGGAGCAGATAAATTCCGTTTCGGTAATGGTAGCGGAGGGCATGAGAAAATTGCTGATGAACTCGATGCTGTTGGATTTAACTATTCTGAAGATAATTACAAAGCCCTTAGAGCTAAGCATCCAAAATGGTTGATTTATGGATCAGAAACATCTTCAGCTACCCGTACACGTGGAAGTTACTATCGCCCTGAACGTGAATTGAAACATAGCAATGGACCTGAGCGTCATTATGAACAGTCTGACTATGGGAATGATCGTGTGGGTTGGGGGAAAACAGCAACCGCTTCATGGACTTTTGACCGTGACAACGCTGGCTATGCTGGACAGTTTATCTGGACAGGTACGGACTATATTGGTGAACCTACACCATGGCACAACCAAAATCAAACTCCTGTTAAGAGCTCTTACTTTGGTATCGTAGATACAGCCGGCATTCCAAAACATGACTTCTATCTCTACCAAAGCCAATGGGTTTCTGTTAAGAAGAAACCGATGGTACACCTTCTTCCTCACTGGAACTGGGAAAACAAAGAATTAGCATCCAAAGTAGCTGACTCAGAAGGTAAGATTCCAGTTCGTGCTTATTCGAATGCTTCTAGTGTAGAATTGTTCTTGAATGGAAAATCTCTTGGTCTTAAGACCTTCAACAAAAAACAAACCAGCGATGGTCGTACCTACCAAGAAGGTGCGAATGCTAAGGAACTCTATCTTGAGTGGAAGGTTGCTTACCAACCAGGTACCTTGGAAGCTGTAGCTCGCGATGAAGCTGGAAAAGAAATTGCACGTGACAAGATTACCACTGCAGGGCAACCAGCAGGAGTTCGCCTCGTCAAGGAAGAACACGCCATCGCCGCAGATGGAAAAGACTTGACTTACATCTACTACGAAATCGTAGACAGTGAAGGAAATGTTGTACCAACTGCCAATAATTTGGTTCGTTTCCAATTGCATGGACAAGGTCAACTAGTCGGTGTCGATAATGGGGAACAAGCCAGCCGAGAACGCTATAAGGCGCAAGCAGATGGTTCATGGATCCGTAGAGCCTTTAACGGTAAAGGGGTTGCCATCGTTAAATCAACTGAACAAGCAGGTAAATTCACTCTGACTGCCCACTCAGATCTCTTGAAATCGGACCAAGTTACCGTCTTTACTGGTAAGAAAGAAGGACAAGAGAAGACTGTTTTGGGGACAGAAGTAGCAAGAGTTCGTACATTAATTGGTAAAGAACCAAAAATGCCGAAAACAGTAGGTTTTGTATACAGCGACGGTAGTCGTGAAAAACTTCCAGTAACTTGGTCTCAAGTCGATGTTAGTCAAGCAGGAGTTGTGACTGTTAAAGGTACAGCAAATGGACGTGAGGTAGAGGCTCATGTCGAGGTTCTAGCAATTGCGAAAGAATTACCAACAGTTAAACGTATTGCTCCAAATACTAACTTGAATTCTGTAGACAAATCTGTTTCCTATGTTTTGACTGATGGAAGTGTACAAGAGTATGAAGTGGACAAGTGGGAGATTGCCGAAGAAGATAAAGTTAAGTTAGCAATTCCAGGTTCTCGTATTCAAGCGACCGGTTATTTAGAAGGTCAACCAATTCATGCAACCCTTGTGGTAGAAGAAGGAAATGCTGCAGCACCTGTAGTGCCAACTGTTACTGTTGGAGGTGAGGCAGTAACAGGTCTTACTAGTCGACAACCAATGCAATATCGTACTCTATCTTATGGTGCCCAACTGCCAGAAGTCACAGCAAGTGCTGAAAATGCTGATGTGACAGTTCTTCAAGCAGGCGCAGCAAACGGCATGCGTGCGAGCATCTTTATTCAGCCTAAAGATGGTGGCCCTCTTCAAACCTATGCAATTCAATTCCTTGAAGAAGCACCAAAAATTGCTCACTTGAGCTTGCAAGTGGAAAAAGCTGACAGTCTCAAAGAAGACCAAACTGTCAAATTGTCGGTTCGAGCTCACTATCAAGATGGAACGCAAGCTGTATTACCAGCTGATAAAGTAACCTTCTCTACAAGTGGTGAAGGGGAAGTCGCAATTCGTAAAGGAATGCTTGAGTTACATAAGCCAGGAGCAGTCACTCTCAAATCGGAATATGAGGGAGCTAAAGGCCAAGTTGATCTCACTATCCAGGCCAATACTGAGAAGAAGATTGCGCAATCTATCCGTCCAGTAAATGTAGTGACAGATTTACACCAAGAACCTACTCTTCCGTCAACAGTAACGGTTGAGTATGACAAAGGTTTCCCTAAAGCTCACAAAGTCACTTGGCAAGCTATTCCGAAAGAAAAACTAGACTCCTATCAAACCTTTGAAGTACTAGGTAAAGTTGAAGGAATTGACCTTGAAGCGCGTGCAAGAGTCTCTGTAGAAGGTATCGTTTCAGTTGAAGAAGTCAGTGTGACAACTCCAATCGCAGAAGCACCACAATTACCAGAAAGCGTTCGGACATATGATTCAAATGGTCACGTTTCATCAGCTAAGGTTGCATGGGATGCGATTCGTCCAGAGCAATACGCTAAGGAAGGTGTCTTTACAGTTAATGGTCGCTTAGAAGGTACGCGATTAACAACTAAACTTCATGTTCGCGTATCTGCTCAAACTGAGCAAGGTGCAAACATTTCTGACCAATGGACCGGTTCAGAATTGCCACTTGCCTTTGCTTCAGATTCAAATCCAAGCGACCCAGTTTCAAATGTTAATGACAAGCTCATTTCCTACAATAACCAACCAGCCAATCGTTGGACAAACTGGAATCGTAGTAATCCAGAAGCTTCAGTCGGTGTTCTGTTTGGAGATTCAGGTATCTTGAGCAAACGCTCCGTTGATAATCTAAGTGTCGGATTCCACGAAGACCATGGAGTTGGTGCACCGAAGTCTTATGTGATTGAGTATTATGTTGGTAAGACTGTCCCAACAGCTCCTAAAAACCCTAGTTTTGTTGGTAATGAGGACCATGTCTTTAATGATTCTGCCAACTGGAAACCAGTTACTAATCTAAAAGCCCCTGCTCAACTCAAGGCTGGAGAAATGAACCACTTTAGCTTTGATAAAGTTGAAACCTATGCTATTCGTATTCGCATGGTTAAAGCAGATAACAAGCGTGGAACGTCTATCACAGAGGTACAAATCTTTGCGAAACAAGTTGCGGCAGCCAAACAAGGACAAACAAGAATCCAAGTTGACGGCAAAGACTTAGCAAACTTCAACCCTGATTTGACAGACTACTACCTTGAGTCTGTAGATGGAAAAGTTCCGGCAGTCACAGCAAGTGTTAGCAACAATGGTCTCGCTACCGTCGTTCCAAGCGTTCGTGAAGGTGAGCCAGTTCGTGTCATCGCGAAAGCTGAAAATGGCGACATCTTAGGAGAATACCGTCTGCACTTCACTAAGGATAAGAACTTACTTTCTCATAAACCAGTTGCTGCGGTTAAACAAGCTCGCTTGGTACAAGTAGGTCAAGCACTTGAATTGCCGACTAAGGTTCCAGTTTACTTCACAGGTAAAGATGGCTACGAAACAAAAGACTTGTCAGTTGAATGGGAAGAAGTTCCAGCAGAAAATCTGACAAAAGCAGGTCAATTTACCGTTCGAGGCCATGTTCTTGGTAGTGATCTTGTTGCTGAGTTCACTGTACGAGTGACAGACAAGCTAGGCGAAGCTCTTTCAGATAACCCAGAGTATGATGAAAACAGTAACCAGGCCTTTGCTTCAGCCACTAACGATATTGATAGAAGCTCCCATGACCGTGTGGATTATCTCAATGACGGAGATCATTCAGAAAATCGTCGTTGGACAAACTGGTCTGCAAGACCGTCTACCAATCCAGAAGTATCAGCAGGCGTAATCTTCCGTGAAAATGGTAAGATTGTAGAACGGACTGTTGCACAAGGAAAAGTTCAGTTCTTTGTAGATAGTGGTACAGATGCACCATTTAAACTTGTTTTGGAACGTTATGTCGGCCCAGACTTTGAAGTGCCTATCTACTATTCAAACTACCAAGCCTACGAATCTGGACATCCATTTAACAATCCAGAAAATTGGGAAGCTGTGCCTTATCGTGCGGATAAAGACATTGCAGCTGGTGATGAAATCAACGTAACATTTAAAGCTATCAAAGCCAAAGCTATGAGATGGCGTATGGAGCGTAAAGCAGATAAGAGCGGTGTTGCGATGATTGAGCTGACCTTCCTTGCACCAAGCGAATTGCCTCAAGAAAGCACTCAATCGAAGATTCTTGTAGATGGAAAAGAACTTGCTGATTTCGCTGAAGATCGTCAAGACTACCAAATCACCTATAAAGGTCAACGGCCAAAAGTCTCAGTTGAAGAAAACAATCAAGTAGCTTCGACTGTGGTAGATAGTGGAGAAGATAGTCTTCCAGTACTTGTTCGCCTCGTTTCAGAAAGTGGAAAACAAGTCAAGGAATACCGTATCCAGTTGACTAAGGAAAAACCAGTTTCTGAGAAGACAGTTGCTGCTGTACAAGAAGATTTTCCAAAACTCGAATTTGTTGAAAAAGATTTGGCATACAAGACAGTTGAGAAAAAAGATTCAACACTGTATCTAGGTGAAACTCGTGTAGAACAAGAAGGAAAAGTTGGAAAAGAACGTATCTTTACAGCGATTAATCCTGATGGAAGTAAGGAAGAAAAACTCCGTGAAGTGGTAGAAGTTCCGACAGACCGCATCGTCTTGGTTGGAACCAAACCAGTAGCTCAAGAAGCTAAAAAACCACAAGTGTCAGAAAAAGCAGATACAAAACCAATTGATTCAAGTGAAGCTAGTCAAACTAATAAAGCCCAGTTACCAAATACAGGTAGTGCGGCAAGTCAAGCAGCAGTAGCAGGTTTAGCTCTTCTAGGTTTGAGTGCAGGATTAGTAGTTACTAAAGGTAAAAAAGAAGACTAGAAATTTTGATACCTTCTTTATCATTAAAGACCAAAGAAAAACTCTTGTCCTAAATAGAAGATAAAGAGTCTGGGACAAAATAGTTCTCAGCCACAAAAAGCTAGAGATTTCCAATTGTGGAACTCTAGCTTTTTAATTTTGAGTCGTTCTCTTATTGTATAGTAGATTGAAACTAGAATAGTACACTTCTACTTCTAAAACATTGTTAGAAATCGATTTGACTGTCCTTATCGATTTGTCCTGTTCTTATTTCATTTCACTATATTTTAGGAGGTTATTGGCCATAAGTACCAATCCCATGTCAATTCTCACTTGACGCTTGCCCCTCAGATTACATCTCTTGTAACCCAAACAAGCCTTTATCTGCCCAAAGACAGGTTCCATATCAATCTTGCGTTGAGCGAAAATCTGTCTACCTTGGGGAGATAAAAGCGCCTGACATTCTTTAGCTTTCAAGTTTTGATAGCGTTCGTTCATATACAGTCCCTTTTGAGGGGCTGATTCAGGTTCGTCGGCGTAGTAAACCTTGATTTCCTGTTGCAAGTCTGTCTGTGTTTTCTGATGTTTGATATGGTGAAAACGATAGCACCAGCCATCAGGATGTGTGTAGCTATCCTCCTTGTTATCATAGTGCCAATTCGCTAAGTTTCTAGCTGACTGTTTATACCCTCTCTTTTGTTCCTTGTCAAACATGGCATATTTAATCAGAAGGGGAGTGATTTCTTCTTGAAAATAGACCTGTATCTGTTCTTGAAGTTTGGCGGAGAATTTCTCTGTCGTTTTCTTCCACACAAAACTATACTTGTTGGCATTGGCTTCAATCTTAGTTCCGTCAATAAACAGACAATCTAAGGTCACTAACTCTTCCACTTTTAAACGAAGATTGAGGTCGATGAAAAGATCACGAATAAGGTCTTCCATCCCTTCAGCGACTCGAAAACGATTGATGGTGCGATAGCTGACAACCAACTGCCCTGTTAGGTATTACATAGCCAGATTTTCAATCATCATTTTTTCAATTTTTCGCCCAGAGAAAATCCCTTGTGAATAGGCAAATAGAAGAGCAGATACAAGCATTTTTGGGTGATAAGACGGGCGACCAAAGGCATGATAGAAGGCGTGGAAGTGATAATCCTCCAAGGTATTCACCACTTTTTCAATCGTAAAGACGAGATGGTCTTGTGGCAAGAAGGAACTGATTTCTAGTGGTAAAGTTGTTTGATTTGTGTTATAGTGAATATGCATGGGATAGCCTTTCTAAACGGTTTATTGTGCAATTCTATTTTACCAAGACTATCGCAACCATGCAAAAAAGCAACGGCAAATCCGTTGCTTTTTTGGATATAAGAGACTATTGTCCCAGACTCTTTTCTTTGTATAAAATTGTATAGTGTTATTGTCTATACTATTTTGTAGAGAAAGCAAAAATCCCTAGAAAAAAATGCTTAGGGATTCGACTATTTCATTAAGAACAATTCAACAATCATTTTTATATACATGATAAGGGTTAATAAGAATCCTGCACGCCAGAAGAATTTGATGAATTTAGGATAGTAAAAGCTGCGTTTTTTCAAAAGGAAGAAAAAGACGAGAATAATGGCTAGGAACGAGAGGGCTAGCCCCAGTCTAGGGAGGAAATTATGGGTAAAGGTTTTAGCTGTAATCAAGTAATACTCAAATACCAAGACTGGAAAAGCCAAATCCGCAAAGTTTCGTCCTAGTTTTTTTAATCTAAAAAGTTTGGTTAGGATAATGCAGACGACTAAGGTCAGTATCAATAATAAAATAGATGCTAATTTCATTAAAATCATACCCATATTGTATCATAAAAAAAAGGCTAATGGAAACGAGAAACAGAGGAATTTATAGGAAAGTCAGGCTTTTGAGATTGTGGGTGATTTTTGTTATAATGAAAGTTATAAAATCTTATAATACCTTGAATGATTATTATCGAAAACTCTTTGGAGAAAAGACTTTTAAAGTCCCTATTGATGTGGGATTTGACTGTCCCAATCGTGATGGAACTGTGGCTCATGGAGGCTGTACTTTTTGTACGGTTTCAGGTTCTGGAGATACTATTGTAGCCCCAGATGCGCCTATCCGTGAGCAATTTTATAAGGAAATTGACTTTATGCACCGTAAGTGGCCGGATGTTCAGAAGTATCTGGTTTATTTTCAAAATTTTACCAACACCCATGAAAAGGTGGAAGTTATTCGAGAGCGTTATGAACAGGCTATCAATGAGCCAGGTGTGGTAGGAATCAATATTGGAATGCGCCCAGACTGTTTACCAGACGAAACCATCGAATATTTGGCTGAGTTATCGGAGTGCATGCATGTGACGGTTGAATTGGGCTTGTAGACTACTTATGAAGCAACTTCTGACCTGATTAACCGTGCGTATTCTTATGAATTGTAGGTGGAAACGGTCAAGCGTTTGAGAAAGTATCCCAAGATTGAGATTGTTTCCCATTTGATTAATGGTTTGCCTGGTGAAACCCATGAGATGATGGTTGAAAATGTCCGCCGTTGTGTCACGAATAACGATATTCAAGGGATTAAACTGCATTTGCTCCATCTTATGACAAATACTCGTATGCAACGAGATTACCATGAGGGACGTTTACAATTGATGAGTCAGGACGAATATGTCAGGGTCATCTGTGACCAACTGGAAATCATTCCCAAACATATCGTCATCCATCGAATCACAGGAGATGCACCTAGGGATATGCTGATTGGGCTTATGTGGAGCCTCAATAAATGGGAAGCTCTCAACAGCATTGAGATGGAGATGCGACGTCGTGGAAGTGTTCAAGGATGCAAGGCTGTAAAACAGGAGTTTGAAAATGAAAAGACCACTTGAGATGGCACATGATTTTTTGGCTGAGGTCGTGACAAAAGAGGATGTCGTAGTGGATGCGACTATGGGAAATGGTCATGACACGCTTTTTTTAGCCAAGCTAGCCAAGCAAGTCTATGCCTTTGATATTCAGAAGCAAGCCTTGGAAAAGACCCAAGAGCGTTTGCATCAGGCTGGCTTGACAAATGCCCAGTTAATCTTGCAAGGCCATGAGACACTGGACCAGTTTGTGACAAAAGCTAAGGCAGGGATTTTTAATTTGGGCTATTTGCCGTCAGCTGATAAGTCTGTCATCACCCGACCGCAGACAACGATTGAGGCATTAGAAAAGCTATGTGGCTTACTTGTCAAAGGTGGACGAATTGCTATTATGATTTACTATGGTCATGAAGGAGGTGACCTCGAGAGAGATGCTCTCTTGGATTTTGTAATCCAGTTGAACCAACAAGAGTACACAGCTGCCATTTACCGAACTTTAAACCAAGTCAACAACCCGCCGTTTTTAGTGATGATTGAAAAATTAGAGAGATACAGACATGGATAAACAATACCTACACGAAAAGCTGGATGCCATGCGCCAGAATTTTGTTGAATCAACCCACCACGAACGAGCGGTGGGCGTGCTAGACCAAGCGCATATGAGCAAAAAAATGCTTAAAATCAAGAAAAAATTAGTTGCTCTTGAAATGGAACGGTGCCAGAGAAAAATTGAGCACAAAGACTGTTCCAAGATTGACCAAAAAATCAAAGAGCAGAAGGAGATATTTGAATCCTGTTGTAAAAAAGATTAAGGAGGACGTGCGTGGAATTACTGATTTACCTCATCCTATTTTTACTGGTTTTGATTGTCTCAAGTACAACCAATAAGCTCCTGCCCTTTTTGCCTCTCCCTTTGGTGCAGATTCTTTTGGGAATTGTGATTGGTCTCTTTTTACCCAATACTGACTTTCACCTTAATACGGAGTTGTTTTTGGCACTGGTTATCGGACCCTTGCTTTTCCGAGAGGCTGAAGAAGCAGATGTTACGGCTATTTTAAAACACTGGCGAATCATTGTTTATCTCATATTTCCAGTGATTTTTATCTCGACCCTGAGTTTGGGTGGCTTGGCCCATCTTCTTTGGTTCAGCCTTCCCTTGGCAGCTTGCTTGGCTGTTGGGGCAGCCCTTGGTCCTACGGACTTGGTGGCCTTTGCCTCTCTTTCGGAGCGTTTTAGCTTTCCTAAGCGCGTGTCCAATATCCTTAAGGGCGAAGGACTCTTGAATGATGCTTCTGGTTTGGTGGCTTTTCAGGTAGCTTTGACAGCTTGGACAACTGGAGCTTTTTCTCTGGGGCAAGCTAGCAGTTCGCTTATCTTTTCAATCCTAGGCGGTTTTTTAATTGGCTTTTTAACAGCCATGACTAATCGTTTCCTGCATAGCTTCTTGCTAAGTGTGCGAGCAACGGATATTGCTAGTGAGCTCCTTCTGGAATTGAGTTTACCCTTGGTAACCTTCTTCCTGGCAGAAGAAGTCCACGTTTCAGGGATTATTGCCGTCGTAGTTGCTGGGATTTTAAAGGCGAGTCGCTTCAAGAAAATCACGCTCCTCGAAGCCCAAGTGGATACGGTGACCGCGACAGTTTGGCATACAGTGAATTTTATGCTCAACGGTTCTGTCTTTGTGATTTTAGGAATGGAGTTGGAAATGATAGCAGAGCCTATCTTGACCAATCCAATCTATAATCCCTTGCTCTTGCTGGCATCTCTTGTCACCCTTACCTTTGTCCTCTTTGCTATTCGTTTTGTCATGATCTATGGCTATTTTGCCTATAGGACTAGACGTCTCAAGAAAAAGCTAAATAAGTATATGAAGGACATGCTTCTCTTGACCTTCTCAGGTGTCAAGGGAACGGTGTCGATTGCGACGATTCTCTTGATACCAAGTAATTTAGAACAGGAGTATCCTCTCTTGCTTTTCCTTGTTGCAGGTGTGACGCTTGTAAGCTTTTTAACAGGTCTCTTGATCCTGCCTCAGCTTTCTGACGAACAGGAAGAAAGCAAGGATTATCTCATGCATATCGCCATTTTGAATGAAGTAACGCTAGAGTTGGAAAAAGAGTTGGAAGATACCAGAAATAAACTTCCCCTCTATGCGGCTATTGACAATTACCATGGACGTATTGAAAATCTCATTTTAAGCCAAGAAAACCAGGATGATCAAGAAGATTGGGCTGCTTTGAAACTCTTGATTCTTAGTATTGAAAGTGATGGTTTGGAGCAGGCCTATGAAGAGGGGAACATTAGCAATCGTGCTTACCGAGTTTACCAACGTTATCTGAAAAATATAGAACGAGGAATCAATCGTAAGTTTGCGTCACGATTGACCTATTATTTCCTTGTTTCTTTGCGGATTTTACGTTTTCTCCTTCATGAAGTTTTTACTCTCGGGAGGACTTTCCGTAGCTGGAAGGACAAGGAGCAAAGCCGTCTCCGTGCTCTTGATTATGACCAAATTGCAGAGCTCTATCTTGCCAATACAGAGATGATTATTGAAAGTTTGGAAAACCTGAAGGGAGTCTATAGACGCTCTTTGATTAGTTTTATGCAGGAGTCTCGTCTTCGAGAAACAGCTATTATCAGCAGTGGTGCCTTTGTCGAACGGGTTATCAATCGCGTTAAGCCTAACAATATCGATGAAATGCTGAGGGGCTATTATCTGGAGCGCAAGTTGATTTTCGAATACGAAGAAAAACGATTGATTACGACCAAGTATGCCAAGAAGTTACGACAAAATGTCAATAACTTAGAGAACTATTCCTTGAAGGAAGCTGCCAATACCCTGCCGTATGATATGGTGGAATTGGTAAGAAGAAATTAGTTAATACTCTTCGAAAATCTCTTCAAACCACGTCAGCGTCGCCTTGGATTATATATGTGACTGACTTCGTCAGTTTCATCTACAACCTCAAAGCAGGGCTTTGAGCAACCTGCGGCNNTTTCATTGAGTATAAGATTATAAGTGAAGGAGTGTGACATGAAAAAGTGGTGGAAAGAGCTGATAGACAAGCCTCTATTAAAAGCCTTTTTGCATTATTATCAAGCATCAGATAGTGAGTTGACCAGTGTCGCAGTAGCCTACTATTGGTTGATTTCGATTTTTCCCCTGCTTTTGGTGGTGGTCAATATCCTCCCCTATTTTCAGATTCCTGTGGGAGAATTTCTGGGATTTGTAAAAGATGTCCTGCCCCCAAGCCTCTATGAAGGTGTGGAAAAAATAGCCAGAGAAGTCTTGACCCAACCTTCAACAGGTTTATTGAGTTTTTCTGTTTTATCGGCGTTATGGAGTTTTTCAAAATCTATGAATTTCTTGCAAAAAGCTTTTAACAAGGCTTATGGCGTCGAAAAGAGTCGTGGACTTATTTCCCATCAGATGGTAAGTCTCCTAGTCAGTTTTGGTTTACAGATCCTCTTTGCTTTTGCCTTGTTTCTGAGCTTATTTGGGCAGATGATTTTGGCTTTACTTGCTCATTATTGGACAAAAGATGGCATTATCTATCAGGCTTTACAAGGTTTGGCAGGTCCTCTGACTTACGCTCTCCTCTTTGCTATCTTGGTCATGCTTTATTATTTTCTTCCCAATCTATCTAACAGGAAAATTAGCTATACCCTACCAGGCAGTGCCTTTGTTCTCTTAGTGATTTTAGGTTTACTAACTCTGTTCTCTAGTTATCTCAATTACTATGTCCATCATTTAGTGGACGTCCGAATTTTAGGTTCCGTTCTTCTTGTTGTTATGATGTTTTGGTTTATCTTGATTGCTAAAATTGTTATCCTAGGTGCGGTGATCAATGCCAGTATACAGAGTTTGAAAGATCCTAGTTTTAGAAAAGACTAACTATTTATCCATTACAAAAGCGCATAGTATCA
>NZ_VMMQ01000045.1:0-26910 GCF_013277295.1 Streptococcus sp. 477 | reverse complement strand
TTGAAACTAAGCAACTATACTATAATTTGAATCCTTTTGCTCACGATACTACTATAGAAATCAAGCATGAGTAAAACCAGTGGAACTTACCCTGACACGGAATTCCACTGGTTTTTATGATTTTTCTCAGACTAACTTCCAATTCTACTAGCGGTGGAACTTACTTTGGGAATTTAGCTTGTATTCTCTACTCACTTTTTGAAAAAGTTACAAGTCCAATAACTGACAACAAGAGAGAAATTCCAGAAATACTTAGCATAATAGAAATCATGTTATTCTCACCAGTGGCTGGTAACTGTTTTCCTTCTTTGATGACTGTAGCTAAAAGCACTTGTTGATAACTTCCAGCTAGTGTTTTATTCTCATGCTTAGCTTCTATATTGGAATGATGTATTGTAATTGATGTAGCTTTCTCAATTTTATCATTGCTAATTGAAGGCTTAATAGTTGAGACTTGTCTATTTTGACTTACTAATTTAACAGGTTGCACTTGAGAAACTGGCTTGATCGTTACAACTGGTTTAGCTGGAATAACTGGATTAACTGGTGCAACTGCTTTAGTTGGATCAACCGGCTTAACTGGTACAACTGGTTTGGTTGGGATCTCTACTTTATTAGCCTTAAGTTTTACAACCGTTTCTTTTAGAGCTTTGATTACTTCATTAATTTCTTCTTGACTAGCTTCTGCATTTTCCAAAAGTAGCTTAGCTTTGTTGAAAATAAGATGATATGCATCTTTCTCCTCTTTGCTAGCTGTCAAAAATCTTGGATCTTTTTCTTGGAACTTCACTTCATCCTCGATAACATTCTTTAGGCTCATAAAATCTGTTTCTTTCCCATTCAGCTGGTCTTGAGCTTGCAAGAAAGTGGTCAACAGACGGTCAATTTCATCTTGAGTTATCAAATCTTTTGTAATTAATAATGCCAAGAGTTTAAATTCACGATCATATTGACCTTTGCGTTCTTGATCAGAATTTATATATTTACCTTTTTTAACTGTCTCAGCATATGCTTTAATGGCATTCTTCAATGATGTGATATCAGATTCCTTACCATCCAATGTTTGCATAGCAGACTCTAAAGCCTTAACAATTTGGTCAATTTTATCTTGGTTAAGTTTACTTCCTAATGCTAGTTGCGCATCTTTGACACTTTGCTCAAACATCTCTTTTAAATTCTGTTTTGTATTATAATATCTTGGAGTTTTAACTACTTCCATTTGTTTATTTAAAGCTGCAATCAGAGCTAACTTAGAAACAACTGAAAGTGACAAAACATTATTTTTACCAAACAGAACTTTAAATGGTTGAAGATTATCAAGTAATTCATAACCGTTTGACAGATTTACAAGAACTTTATATTCACCAGTAACCACTTTCTTACCATAAGAATGTTTACCATATGTTTCAGCTGGCAAGACTTGACTCTGACCGTCTTCACCTACTAAAGTAATCATTGTAGTTCCAGGAACAGCTTGATTAAAGCCAACTGTTACTGGGGCATATTTCATTTTGTTAGCCAAGAAGGTAATAGTTTGAAAACTATTTTCTTTCGTTAAATCAAATTCCTTAGATAGAGCACTCACAAATTTCAACTCTGTACGATCATAGCTAAAAATTTCTGCAACATAATGCCCAAATTTCAAGAAATTAATATCTTTTGACTTATCAACGGTTACATATTGACCTTCGCTATTTTTAATGCGATAAACATAAGTTGTATCAATCTCATCATTGGTTTTATTGTTTAGTATAGCAATTTTTACACGACCACTATTTTCTTCACCTACAAGATCTTTGAGAGATATAAAATCTACATTTCCCGCAAAGTCTTCCACATAATAGAAGATTTTCGATTTATCAATGTTCTTAGGAAGTGTATAACTACCATCTTCATTTTGTTTGATAATCTGATACTGTTCGATTTCTGAATCTGCCGCCTCTCTATTTTCAGAAGGACGAATATAAAAGACTTTTTCTAGAAGAATTCCGCCATTTCCGACATCCTGAGGTTTACGAGCTATAAATTGTTCTTGATTTTTTTGAGAACGAATATATCCCGAAGTAATCAGAGGTTTTTGTGTATCGATTTGAATTTTAAATATTGTGTATTGTTCTTCAGCTCCAGGGACATCTGGCTTATAACTAATAACATAGTCATAAATTCCATCAGAGACTCGATTTCCATTAGAATCCTGTCCTCCCCAAGCTGTTTTATCTACAATGTAACTTCTTGGATTTCTAGTATCGCCATCAAAATAATTTTTCACAAGGTCTGTTGGACGACTTTGCCAAATAGGCTGACTGTGTGTTGTATCCGAAGAATCATAAACAGTTGCACGAAGATTTACCAAGTTTCTATAGACAAGAGTTTTAAATTGAACAGAATCTTTATTACCATCATCGTTCGGCGAGATAGCAAGGCGAACATTACCCTTTTCATCTAATTGAAGATGGTATTTTCCTTCATCATCTTGTTTCACTCCGAGTACAGTCACTCGATTTCCTTGACGCTCTGCTTTTAAAACATTTACATCATTTTCAGAACTTGTTAAATAAGTTACATCGTCTGAAGGTGAAATTCCTGGATTATCTTTATCAATTTCAGAGTAAAATCCACTGTTTCCTTCCTTAATCAATTGATAAATTGGTTTTTCAATTGCAGGTAGATTTTGGAATTCTCCCTTAAATCCCATAAATGGTAAACCAATAACAGAACCATCATCTGCAGGATTGACAAATCTAACAAATCCTTCTAGAAAATAACCATTTGGCATTATTTTGCTAAGTTCTTCAGTAAACTTACTTGTATCTACACTAACTGTTACTGTCTTCGTACTATGAGCTTTCACAGTTACTTCGGGCCAAACTGTTTCAGTTAGTTTTCGTGGACGGAGAGTGAATTTTCCTTCTTCAACTTCGTCCGTATTTGTATTTACAATCATCTTCAATGTTCGGTCTTTATCCGAAATATTATGAATTGTAACTTCAAAGGTAAATTTATCACCAACATTACCAAGAGTAACACTTGGATAATTATTTGCACCTGTTACAAATAGATCTGTGCTTGTTGCCGCCATCGTGTCAACTACGCCAGCACCTTGGTGACGTGGAGAAGTATAGGCTCCAGTTTGTTTATTAAAATGTGGTTTTGCAGTAGACATAATTAAAGCTTGTACAATCTCTGAAATTTGACTAGCTGATAATTCAGGATGTTTCTTTGCTAAATATTCTTTGACTAATGCTGCGACACCAGCTACATGAGGGGCCGCCATACTTGTTCCACTTATACTTCCATAACTATTGTCGTTAAATGATGAATAGATATTTCCACCAGGTGCAGTAACATCTGGTTTCAATTGTCCATCTGTTGTAACTCCCCAACTTGAAAAATCTGACAATTGGTCTGCAACATCTGATTTACGATTATCCATCTTGTGATTAAAGACAATTTTATACTGACCAGACTTAAGAATTTCACCATAATATTTTGAAATAAAGACAGATGGGATTTTCTTAGCATCACCTGTAACAGACATACTAACATTTGCACCTTCAACGTTGTTATAAATTAAAACTCCAGCTGCACCGTGTTGAAGAGCATTTTTAATCTTATCAGAGAAATGGATTTTACCACGTTGAATCAGTGCTAACTTACCTCTTACATCAATATTAGCAAAATCTTCTTCACGACCAATACCCGTTGCTACATATTCGTATTCTTTCCCTTTTTCAAAATCTTTTTCTGTTTCAGGTCTATTAAAATCAAACTTACCATAATCAAGGGTAGCGTCATTTTCTAAACCTTTTACTTCAAAGACTTCAGTAGTTAGAATTTTATTATTAATCGAAGCAACAGAAATTGAATCTTCTACTGTAGAGGGATTTCCGACGAGACCATAATCAGGATTTTCTGCTAATGGTTGTGAAAAACCTCTACCGAAAGTATTGCTATTACCAGCAGCAATAACAACAGATACTCCTTTAGTGCGTGCTCTTTTTACTGCTTCAATAATATCTGAACCCGCATCTACAGTTGAACCCGCACCTGCACCCAAACTCATATTGATCACATCCGCACCTAACGCAACTGCGTCATCAACGGCTTTTACATAGAGGGCAGAGGCTGTAGTTTTATCTCTATCTGAAAAAACTCTCATAAACATAATTTGAGCTTCTGGCGCCACCCCATAAACCTTCTCAGAATTCGGGGCTTTATTAATTGGATTTCCAGCTACAATACCAGTAACGTGCATTCCATGAGACTCTTTTTCAGCCTCTTTTATATTATCAGTTCCATCAAAGTAATCATAAGCATATACTACCTTGTCACTGTACCATTTTCCATAGTCAATACCGGCAGCTTTTTTAGCTTTTTCGATATCATCCTGATTTTTAAATTTCGCCTTTGACGGATCAGAAATACGCAGAACTTCATGATTCAAATCAAGGCCTGAATCTATAACAGCGACTACAGTTCCTTGCCCTTTGTGTCCTGCTTCCCATGTTTTAGGGACAGTAATCATTTCATTACTGGAGATACTATTTGGCTTTTCTTTATGTCCACTTTGAGATAACGACTGTGATTGTGAACTTTCGGAAGAAGAACTTCTTTCTACTGCTGATTCTTCCTTCTTCTCTTCACTTTTTATAGCAGTCTTTTCTTTCTGTGTGATTACATTCTTGTCTGACTTATTATCTCTATATTCTATAGAATCATCTTGTTTTACTGACGCTGTCGCTTCTGTTTTTTCCTTTGAAGAAGAATCTAGAGCATTCTTGTCAGCCGTGACTGACGGTGCGAGCTTATTTGAATCATCTAATTTATTAATTATTACTGCATGTGTAACTTGATTGGATGTTTCAAATTTCCCCTCAGCAGCACTAACCTGTACTAAAGAAAATCTGCATGCAAAGACCGATAGCAGAAAAATCGTTGCTATTTGGTACTTTTTATGACAAAAATCTTTGCAGTCTCCCATAAAATCACTCCTTTTTATTTAAATTAAAAGTATTATATCCTAAATTATCTGAAAATTCTATCAAAAACTTATTTTGTAACAAAATTGTAATATTAATCACTCTTCTCATGTAATTTAAACATAAAGAAATTTAATCTCGATTAATACAAGACTAAATTTCTTTATTAAATAATTACTTTCCATTCAATTACTCATTAAGCAAAAACCTTACTAATCACGGTCATAGAATAGTTCATGTGCTTTTATAGTAGATTGAAACTAGAATAGTACACCTCTACTTCTAAAACATTTTTAGAAATCGATTTGACTGTCCTGATCGATTTGTCCTATTCTTATTTCATTTTACTATAATCGTGAATTAAGCATTTCAGGAACTGTGACAAACGTAACCGTACAATAACGAAGTCTATTGAAAAATCTCCAGATTAGTGAACTTAGCGATAGTTCCTAATCTGGAGATTTCTTATTTTCACCTTTCTTGTACAACTTTAGTCCATGGTAAATAAGCCTCTAAAACCTCTTTGTTTACGAGAGTTTCCTCGTTTGGAAGACATTCTAGAAGATAGGATAGATATTTCTCGCTATGTAATTGATGACGTTTAGCTGTTTCCAACAAGCTCATAATAATAGCTCTTGCTTTAGCTCCTTCAAAACTTTGAGAAAACAACCACCCTCGCTTTTTAAAATTTAGCTTAGGCTAAAAGAGTCCACTGGACTCTTTTACTCCGTCCCATTTTAGCGTGACTACCACGCTTTGTTCTATCTTTCTTCATATTTAAATAATATCAAAACCAAGCATTAATTTCAATGATAAATAAGTAAACTCATGGCTTTTGAGTAAAGAAAAAAGCTTAGAATGAACTAAGCTTTTTAAAAACGAATCGTTTCACGTGTTTTCTCATATGAGGTAACAAAGCGATTGGTTACACCAGGCTCTGCCACTTCCAATGCTTGAGAAATCTTGTCAAATGAAGCGTGATAATCAAATTCTTTTTCAAAAATATCTAAAGCTTCGTTAAATGCTTCTTGAATGCGTTCATCAAATGAGCGATAGCGGTTAGAATATTGCAAGAGTTGCTCTGTCAAAGTTGCATATTGTACAATATTATAAGTTTCCGTTTCTAAAGCTTCCATATCATTCGTTGCAATTTCAAGAACTCGGGTAACAGATTCAATGTTAATCATTTTGTGTTCTAACTCAACCATTAAATCCTCGGTATTATTGCTTGCCGTAAAGAATAACTTCAAGAAAGTTTGTGGAATACCTGGCAGATTGCGTTTTTCCATGTATCGCTTGATAGTATGGAGACGATTGACATAAACATTGGCCTTTTGACGTGCATTAATATCATCTTTCTCAATTTGTGTCAGGCGCTCACTAACTGAAATTTGCTCATCTTCAATATCTTTTAGTTGAGTTTGTAAATCCTCAAGATTTTCTTCAAGAACTGAATAAGCTTGGGTTGGCTCTTCTTGATTTGAAGTTACCTCAACAATAGCTGCCTCAAAATTCTCTAATTCTGTCTGAATACGACGAACATGGCTTGCAACTGTCTCAGGAAGTAAATAGGTCTTGTTCAAACGTGCAATATCTTCTCCCAATAAAGTATTATTCTCTTTCATATGTTGAAGGTAAGTTGGAAGAGTTGCAAGTAGATTTTCCACTACTTTCTGAGCAGCAATTTCTCGAGTAAAAATATTATACAAGGCATTGATTTCCTCTTGTGCCTGTCCATTCTCATATTCGGCATTATCCAATTCCAACTGACGAATATTCTCTTGGTTTTTCTTGAATGCTTCATAAAGCAAGTGGAAACGTGCTTCAATATCCGTTTCAACAAAATGATAATTAGCATCAATTAGTTTACGATAACCGGCTTCCAAATCCTGTAATTGATCTGGCAATTCTGTAGAAAGCGTCGTAACCAAGGCTGGAACACGATCCACAATATGACTTAAGGCCAAAATGTGATTTTCTGTATTATCCAAAATCACTGCGGCTTCCACAGGGTCACCCGATGAATTCAAGGTTACAAATTGTGAAAATTCAGATTGGATATTTTCTAATTGTTTTTCAATTTCATCCAAGGCTTGACCATACTGTTCTGAATTTTCAGCAACTCTATGCTGAAGTTCCTCAAATAAATCCAAAGCATGAAGAACACGACCACTATTTTTAGATTCTTGCTTCTCTAAGTCTGCCAAAGCATTGCGAATTTCAGCAATATCTTCTTCAATCAAAGTAATTTGACTCTCAATTTGGTCAATTTGATGACTGGCCTTGAGAAAACGAAATGAATGGTTATAGCCTTCTGCTTCAAAGAGATTATTTTCAATATCGGCAAAAGAGTTGAGAGATAAATCGACCCATTTTTGATTCCATTCACGGAAAGCCACTTGACTTTGTCCAATCAAGTGCATATTTTTTACAGCTTCTACTTCATCATTTACTGGAAGATTGTATAGTTCTTCTTTTCTTTCTTCTAGCGCCTCTAATCTCCCCTCGTTTCGCTTACGTAGAAAGATTGCCACTACATAAGCCAGAACTAAAATGACTGCAATTGCAACCATTAAATAAATTAGTTGTCCATTAGACATATCAAACTCCTTTTTTACTTGAAACAATCGTAACGATTATATCATATTTTTTAGACCAAGGGAACTACTTCTCCCTATTTTTTAGACATCAAGTGTACTATAGACAGCATTTTCTTCGATAAACTCACGACGAGGCTCTACTCGATCCCCCATCAACATATCAAAGATTTTATCTGCTTCTGCAGCATCATCTACAGAAACTCTAGCCATCAAGCGATGTTCGGGATCCATGGTTGTTTCCCACAGCTGATGATCGTCCATTTCACCTAGCCCCTTATAACGCTGAATAGTCGGTTTGGTACGACCTTCACTATAACGGGCTAAAGCTTCTTGGAGTTTGATTTCTTGATCTGCACCCGGCTGGATATATTCTTTAATCTCGCTTCCAACCTTGACACCATAGATTGGTGGTTGGGCGATATAAACATAACCAGCTTCTAGGATTGGTTTCATATAACGATAAATCAAGGTCAAAAGAAGGGTACGAATGTGGGCTCCATCGACATCGGCATCGGTCATCAAAACGAGTTTTTGGTAACGGGCTTTCGAAACATCAAATTCTGCGCCAAATCCTGTTCCCATCGCTGTAAATAGACTACGAATCTCTTCGTTAGCAAGAATCTTATCCATGCTAGCTTTTTCAACGTTCAAAATCTTACCGCGAATTGGAAGGATAGCCTGAAACTCACGGTTACGACCAGATTTGGCTGATCCACCAGCTGAGTCTCCTTCGACGATGAAGAGTTCTGTTTCAGCAGGATTGTTAGAAGAACAGTCTGCTAGTTTCCCTGGAAGGTTGGAAATTTCCAAACCAGATTTTTTACGAGTGACTTCACGCGCACGCTTGGCAGCCACACGAGCCTTGGCAGCCAAAATCCCTTTTTCCACGATACGCTTGGCAATCTGTGGATTTTCCATGAGGAAATCGGAGAAGGCTTCACTGAAGAGGCGATTGGTAATCTTGACCACTTCGCTATTTCCCAATTTGGTCTTGGTTTGTCCTTCAAACTGTGGATTTGGGTGTTTAACTGAGATAACTGCAGTTAATCCTTCGCGGACATCTTCCCCAGTTAAATTATCTTCATTGTCTTTCAGTAACTTATTCTTACGAGCATAATCGTTGATAACACGTGTCAAGGCTGTACGGAAACCTTGTTCATGCGTTCCACCTTCATGGGTATGAATATTATTGGCGAAACTCATGACATTTTCATGGTAACCAGTTGTGTACTGCATGGCTACCTCAACTGTGATATCATCCATCTCACCGTCTGTATAGATTGGTGTATCAAAGATTACATCCTTGTTCTCGTTGATATATTCAACGTAACTAGCAATCCCACCTTCATAATGATAATGCTTGGTTTGTTCCAAACCTTCACGCTTATCTGTAATTGAAATTTGAAGACCGCGATTTAGAAAGGCCAACTCTTGAATCCGTTTATTTAATTTATCAAAATCAAAGATTGTTGTTTCAGTGAAGATTTTTGGGTCCGGTGTGAAGTGAACAGTTGTTCCTGTTTTATCCGTATCTCCAACTATTTCAAGATCTGCGACAACATGACCACGACGGTATTCTTGGTAATGAATCTTACCGTTTTTGTGGACATGGACGTCTAATTGAGTGGAAAGAGCATTAACGACTGATGACCCTACTCCGTGAAGACCACCTGAAACCTTGTATCCGCCACCGCCGAACTTTCCTCCAGCGTGAAGGACTGTAAAGACGGTCTCAACAGCAGGACGGCCTGTTTTTTCCTGAATATCGACTGGGATACCACGCCCATCATCGACAACAGTAATCGAATCATCTGGCTCAATAAAAACTTGAATATGGCTGGCAAATCCTGCCAGGGCCTCATCAATTGAGTTATCAACAATTTCCCAGACTAGATGGTGAAGACCTTCTTTTGAAGTTGACCCGATATACATTCCTGGACGCATACGAACAGCCTCTAAGCCCTCTAAAACTTGAATTTGACTGGCATCATAATCCTGTGCCTGCAGATTTTTGATTTCTTCTGTCATCTTATTCCTTTTTCTTATATGTCTAATACTTGTCTTAAATTCACGATACTGGTAAACAAGTGGGTATCAAGTCCTGCAGCTTGACCTGCTTCGATATCAATCGGTCGATCACCAATGACAAGACCTGAGCTAATCTGATACTTTTTTCTTAAATAAAGCACGGACTCGGGATTTGGCTTTCTCTTAAAGCCTGAGCTAGAAGTCACCACTTCTGTAAAATAAGCTGCTATAGAGGTTTTTTCTAAAATTTCCAAAACCTGATTATTTCGATGAGAGACCAAAAAATGACGGCCACCTTGATTTGAAATGTCTTCCAATAGGTCAAAAACTCCTTCAAATAAAATCGGGTGTTCAAGCTCTCTGGCTTCATTTTCCTTGTACTTTTCTAAAAAATTCTCTAAATTGGGAGCGAATGTCTCAATCGCCAAATCAGTAGAAACCTTTAAAGCTTGATAGACACTGTCATGGTCTTGTATAATGCCATACAGTGCCAATGTTTCAACAAATGCAGCTGTTGAAATTTCATAATTATCCAGTAAAGTTCCACCTAAATCCCAGATATAATCGTGATATTTCATACCCTTCATTATAGCATTTTTTTATGAAAAAAGCGATGATTTCCCTGATTTTTCCACATAAAAAACGAGAGAATAACTCCCGTTTTACTGATTTTTACCAAAGACATCTCGATAGAGCATTCCTGTTCGTAAAGTCTCTGCGTCTCCTCCTAGTTGCTCTACCAACTCGTAGGCAAAGGCAAGGGCTGTCGAGGGACCTCGACTGGTTGTCAAGTGACCATCTACCACTACTGTTTCCTTGACGTAGTGACCATCAAGGATTTGCTCTTGAACACCATCATAACAAGTGTACTGCTTGTTTTTCAATACCCCTGCTTGATTGAGGGCAATTGGTGCCGCACAAATGGCTGCTAGTTTCTTCCCTTCTTGCTCGAATCTTTGCAACTCTTGAATCAAGGCCTGATTATCGCGCAAATGTGCAGAACCAGGCATACCGCCAGGAAGAACAATCATGTCATAGTCTGATAAATCTCCATCAAAGACATGATTTGCTCTTACTTGGATTGCATGCGAACCCGTTACTTGCTTTTCAAAACCAACCATATCACAAGTAATATTTGAACGACGCAAGACATCTACAACTGTCAAAGCTTCAATTTCTTCAAAGCCCTGAGCTAACATAACTGCTACTTTTACCATGATTTTCTCCTTATTTGATTTGTTTTAATACAACCTTTTTCCGCTTGAATCGGACTTTTCCACTCTTTTCTTCAGCTAGATTAGTCTGGTAACTCATCGATAAAAGCAAGCCAACACCAATTAAATTACTGATAATAGCTGATCCCCCTTGCGAAATGAAAGGCAAGGGAATCCCCGTCAAAGGAAGTAGTCCAGTCACAGCACCGATATTCTCAAAGATGTGGAAGAGCAACATCATAATCAAACCTGTGGAAATATAAGTGTAGAACTGGTTATTTGATTTAAGAGTAATCTTCAACATACGGTAAATCAACATGAGATAGAGGGCAATAACCAGGACAGAGCCAATAAAGCCAAAATCTTCTGCAATAACCGTAAAAATCATATCTGACTCTCGAACTGGGATAAGCAGATTCGAAGCATTAAATCCCTGACCAAATAAGCCACCACTCCCAATGGCAATCTGCCCTTGAGCCTGCTGGTAAGTCGTTGTTTGGGCAAACTCAAAGGGATTGAGCCAAGCCAGAATCCGATTAATTTGGTAGGTCGGCATTCCAATCTGGTGAAGAAAAGCTCGTCCGTCCTTGCTAATAAAGATAGCTAAGAAACCAGCAACTCCTGTTACAGCAGTCACAAATACTGGGATAATAATTTTCCAAGAAACCCCTGATAATAAAACGATTCCTGAGAAAATGGCTACAAAAACCAAAGCCGTCCCCAAGTCACTTTGAAGTGCTAAAAGAACTAGGACTGGAATGGTAAAGACAATCATCCAGAAAATTAACAAAAAGTCCAGCGGAACCGTGCGTCTCCATTCCTTATGTTTCTTTGTAAATTGGACAATGACACGAGCCAACATGAGGATATAGGATATCTTCATAAATTCTGACGGTTGGAATAGGGTAATTCCATTTATTGATACCCAGTTTTTGGCACCCGTTGATGCAACTAAGCTTGGATTATAAAATACAATCGGCAAGATCATAAGGCCCAAGCCTAAAATATATAGAAAGGGGGTCACCTTCCAAAGAAATTCTGTATTAAAGAGCATGACCACAAAACCAATCACAAGCCCCAAGGCAATCCAGGCGACCTGCTGCCCTAAAATGGGCAAAATATTATTTGGATAATCATGACTAACGGCTATATAGATAGCCACCACACCGATGACCAGTAGAAAAAATACTGGCAAGAGCAAACTATAATCGACTCTAGAGTCGAGAGAACGTTTCATATATACTAACCTTATACTTTCATACAATACTATTTATCAAAGTTCATTTAAAAATTTATCAACAGCTTCATCAACTTCGGATCGAGAGACGGTTTTAACAGTCGCTTCTTTTGCTAGAGATGCTACTATTTGTTTGCCATATCGCTTTCCGACAATTCTCCTATCCAAAATAAGAGTTAAGGAACGTTGGTGTTCGCGTCTCATACTTCTTCCCAAAGCCTGTTTTAAACGAATAATGGCCATTGGCAATTGATAATCATAAAAGGCATTTTTCCCTTCTTGAATTAGTTCCTGATTGATCTTTTTCGTCAAGGGCTCTTGGGGATTTTGGAAAGGAAGTCTTGGTACAACTTGAATCACAAAAGGATGACTTGAAAAATCAACTCCCTCCCAGAAACTTGCTGCACCAAGCAAGATTTGTTGTTCTCCTTTTTCAAAGCGCTTCTTTAGCTGATGAACATCCCCATTTTTATACTGGGCCAGATGGCTTACAGGAAGTATGTCTGAAACTGCTAGAAGCATATCTTTAGCGGTAAAGAGAACCAAAATCGGTTGCTGGAAAGCTTGAATTTCCACTAGTAAATCAGCTACCTCTTTGGCATAGACTTCTAAGGAAGTTTCTGTCACCAGAGGGAAATCTTTGACCAAGACCACTTCTTGGTCCTGTTTTTTACCAGCTTCAATCTTGACAAATTTGGCTTCAGGATAGCCTAAAAGGTCGGCCAAAGAAACTCTCTGACTAATCTCAAGAGTAGCCGATACTCCCAAGACTTGACAACTCTCAGGTATTAAAGAGGACAGAAGAATACGGCCAGATTTTGTAGAAGAAATCTGAATTTTCTTTTGACTCGTTTCAGTTGCTTCAAGCCAGTAATCTCGGTCAGCTGTAAAATAGCGGACCAGCTCCTCAAAGCCTTCTACTTCTAATTCTAAAAAATACTGATGGAGATTGGCTAGAGAATCTAAGATATTTTTCCTAGATTTACCAGACTGAAATTGTTCTATCAAGTAGAAGCACTCAAAGCGAATACTTTCTAGTATTCGTTGCTGGACCTTATTTTGCTCCTCCAGTAAGGCCTTATCAACTAAATCAATAATATACTGGATATCGTAGGTCTCTTGAAGCAGATTTTCTAAAGCCAACAAAACTTTTTGAACTTCATCGATAATCAGTAAACGGTCACTGACAAATTCAGGATTATCTTCAAGTCTGGTTACAAGATAGGCATGATTGGTCACTAAAAGCTTGCAGGTTTGTGCTCTTTCTTGACTACGTTTCCAAAAATCTTCCGTCACAAATAAGCTTTGAGATGATAAATTCCCGTCATGACGAAGATCTGTTAGAAAATGTTGGTAACGGTAGAGTTGACCAATTTCATCCAAATCTCCTGTCTCTGTCTCTGTCAGCCAGACCAAGACTTGCATTTTAAAGCGTCTAAATAAGCGATTTTCATCATTTTCCTGCAAGGAACGATAAAAGGCATCCAACTTCAAATAATTTTGAGGCCCCTTTAAAGAATGAATATCTGTATGAAATACTTCCTTGAGGCGTTTACCTTCTTCTTCCATGATTTGATTTTGAAGAATCTTTGTCGGAACGCTAAGGACAATCTGATGCTCTTTGGCTTGAGATAAAGCGGGTAAGAGATAGCCATAAGTTTTCCCAATCCCAGTCGGCGCTTGAATTAATGATACAGGCTCATCTTTCAATAGCAAGCCAACCTCTTTAGCAAAATTTTCTTGCTCCTCCCTCACTTCAAGATTCAACAGAGAAATATTTTTAGAAAAATCTTGAGATAGTTTTCGTGACTCCATGGGATCTGCAGTTTTCTTGAAATACAGTCCTTGAACTTGGACCAAATCTGAAGAACTCAGAATAGATTGGCTGCGATAAATTTCTTCAATAACCAGGTAGGACTCATATAGGAGGGCGTCAGCCATTTCCAGCAAGCGTTCCAAGAGTCCTTTAGGAAGCTGGGTCATCTTTTCCCGTAAAAAAAGAAGTAATTCTGCTGTAGCTTGGGCATCTGAAAGGGCTGTGTGTGCGTGTTTAAGAGGAATTCCTAATTCTCGGCACAATATCGGCAAACTATATTTTTCCAGTTCAGGGAAAAAGACCTGAGCCAATTCGACCGTATCAACACGAGGATTTCTTAGCTCATAACCTTCAAAAAATAAATTTTCCGCCAAAAGATTGGCATCAAACTGAACATTGTGGGCTACAAAAATCCCATCCTCTACCAAGTCAAAGATTTTTCTAGCAACTTGCGAAAAATCAGGTGCTTGCGCCAGACGTTGGTCTGTCAATCCTGTCAGTTCTTTGATATGAGCATCCAAGGGTTCATGTGGATTGACATCCGTCGTATAGTGATCAACGATTTTTCCGTCCTCAATCACGACAATTCCCACTTGGATAATTTTAGCCTTACTACCTGTGCTAGTTGCCTCTAAATCCACCACAACATAGCGATTACCAATCGTTTTCATTATAAAAAATTATACCAAAAAAAGGGCCATTTGGCACCTGCAAACATGTGATAATTTTCAAACTCAAGAAGGTTACTTGTGTTAAAAATCCCAGCAAACAGAGCATCCTAGCCTGCTGATTTTTTTGAAAATATTGGAGAATAAGAAAAATTGAGAGAAGAAATATTTGCATCTTCCTTCTCTCAACGAATCATTTACTTTATTTAACCATGTCAGGATCGTAATCATAAAATCCTGTATCAAGGAAACGGTTTTTAGGATGTAACTTGCGCACTTCTTCATCCAGCAAGAAGGCTTGGTCATGACTAAAGTTGCCCTCTTGGATCAAGCTACGCGCTTGGATAAAGAGTTTTGCAATCTCAACAAAGTTCTGACCAGGTGTATAGAGACCTCCTAATTTCCAGTGAGTAAAGCCATGCTCCACCAATTCTGTTAATTTGATCATCAAATCAAGGTCATTGTTGGCAAAGATATGGGTCCCATGATTATCTTCAAAAATGGAATAGTGGCTCTCTGGATCACTTGGCTCAGCCAAGAAGAGGTCACGTTTATGCGTCTTTTCATCATCGATATGTGTAAAGTTATAGTAGTTTTGCAAGAGTGGACGTTTAGAATGATGGATGACGCTAGCACCGTAAACCAAAACTTCAGTAGGAATTTCCAAAATCTCTGGCATTTTGAAAAGTTCAGCTGATGGAATTTCACGCGCCAAAACAGCCTCAGATGCGCCAGCCTTTTGTCCCCAGAAGTTAATCTGACGACTGCTAGTTACCATGGTTGAAGCATCGTAGATGGTCTTAAATGAATAACCATCGCGGTTAACTACGTAAAAGACGCCTGCATCCCCAATCGTAATATAGTCTGTCTTGATTTCTTCCAAGAAGTCTAAGAAAGGCTTGATACGGTCCATCATATCTTGGTGCATGAGAGCATTGACCGCAACGAGCAATTCCTTACCAGCATCATGAACCAACTTAGCGATTTCACGCAATTGGTCATGACTAAAGGTTGTTGGCAGACGAAGGCCAAAATCTTTCTCACCGACATAGATACGGTCTACGCCAGCTTCGAGTAGTTGTTCGACTTGTTCAATACTTTCAGCAGTTGCTGTAATGATAATCTTTTCCATAGGAAAAACTATACCACATTTCTAGCAAATCAGCCATGCTTTGAAAATGAAAAGGGACTTTATTCTTTTTGTAACCTTTCTGTAATAATTCTCTGCCGAAAAAATGATAAAATAGGTATGTACTGTTAAGGAGAGAATCATGCCCGTAAGAAAATTACAATCCTATGAGGTAGACTATCAAGAAGAATTAAACCAGCAACTTCCTCATTATCAAGCTTATGCACCTGAAGCACAAGCTGATAGCAATCTCAAAGAAATTTTATTTTTTGTTAATATCGCTGTTTTTTGTATCTGTATTGCTATCTTTAGTTTTATCTTTTTAGCATTAAAATTATCAACTGCTCTTGCCTTTGCCGCAGCAATCGGATCCAGCTTACTTGTTTTAAAAGTTCAACGGTCTATTATCAAACGAAAACGTAGAAAATAAATCCAAAAGAGTCTGGGACAAAAGGATTTTGATTTTAGGAATTCTTTATTATAAGTTTTTAAAATCGATAGATTAGACAAAAAAGCGAACAAAACAGAATTCTGAGTGTCAGATAACTTGTTTTGTTCGCTTTTTATATTTAAGGTTAGACTTTTGCCCCAGACTCTTTTTATTTTTTCTTTTTCGATGGTGTGTGGATGGCAATCTTCACTTCAAAGATTGTTCCCTTGGGTTTATTATCTTTAACAGTAATGGTTCCTTTAAGCGCATCTACAATTTGCTTGGCCAGAGATAATCCTAAACCGAAACCACCTTTTTGACGAGTTCTAGCCTTGTCCACTCGATAAAAACGATCAAAAATTTTCTTTTTATCTTCTGTCGAAATACCGACTCCATTATCAGAAACCAGTAAATACAGATTACGATCGGTCGCCGAGATAAGAAAATCAATTTCACCATCCTCTTCAGTATACTTGACAGCATTATCAAATAGGATAGTCATCAACTGCTTCAAGAGAAGCTGGTCTGTGACAATCGGACGATGGATACGATTTTCAAAACGGAAGACACGATCATTTTCCGAAGCAATCATCTCATAGTTTGTGAAAGTCGTATTGAAAAAACTAGTTGGAACTTCTGCAAGCTCCGGCTTAATCCCATCATCTCTCCGAGCTAAGTTCAGCAAGTTTGTCGTCAAAAAACGCATATTTCGGACTTCTTCCAAACTCGATGCAATACTTTCGCTCACATCCATAATGGTAGCTTCTGGCTTACGGAAAAGGGTCTCTAAGCGATTTTGCAAAACTGCAAGTGGAGTCCGTAACTCATGACTGGCATTTTCCACAAAGGACTGCTGCTTCTGCATGCTCTCAAGCAGGGGTCGAACACTAACCCGAGCTAGATAAAGACTTGCAAGCAAAGACAAAATCCAGAAACTTACCATCACAACGACAATCAATTGCTCATGCTTTTGACTGGCCTGCTCCAACTGACTGGTATTTATCAAGACAGCAGCATACTTGATATTGGTTGAAACCGAACTGATATTGGTTTCCATCAAAATCATGCGATAGATTTCTTCCTGCCCATAGCTATTAAAAACCTGAATCTGGTAGATATGGCCTAGTTCTTTTTTCTCTAACCTAATCTTATCCAAGCCCAAAAATCGATTTCCAGAAAGAAGTTGAGTAAAGTCCTTATCAAAGAGAATGACTTCCGTATTGGAACTGACATTAGGTTTTATTTCTACTTTACTAGCGTCCGCCCTAGCATTTTCTAAATCTTTAATCTCTTCTGTTGCCCTATTCACTGCCAGTTGAATAACTGCTTGAGGATTTTCACTCAGTCCGTGGAGTTTATCATCCACCGAAGTATAGAGACTCGAATGCATGACCTGCAAAATAATCAGAGTCATTGTAGAGAAAATCAGAGTGAAGACACCAAAGTTGCGGATAAAATAACTAAAATCATCCGCATACCATGTTTTTTTTAGTTTACTGAACATCTTTTAAAATATACCCAACACTGCGCAAGGTTTGCAAATTCTCTGCAAAAGTGGTTCCTTTTAATTTCTTACGGACTTTTGAAACATAAACTTCGACAACTGAAATCGTTGTGTCACTATCAAATCCCCATAGACGATCAAAAATCTGCGTCTTAGGCAAAATCACATTTTGATTTTGAAGGAAATAAACCAATAAATCAAACTCTTTCCCCAGTAATTCGACTGGAGTATCTTCAACCTTAACAGTATTGGTTGACAAATTAACTACAATATTTCCATAAGTCAAGGTGTTTTCATTAAACTTACCTGAACGTTTGAGAAGGGCCTGAATCCGCATTTTGAGTTCTTCTAAGTAGAAAGGTTTGGTCAGATAATCATCTGCTCCCAGTTCAAATCCATGTCCCTTGTCATCCAAACTTTCCTTGGCAGTCATGATCAGAACTGGAGTCGTAATCCCCTTTTCACGCAATTCTTTCAAGACTTGGAAGCCATTTTTTTCTGGCAACATCAAATCCAGCAAAATCAAGTCATAGACACCACTTTCAGCTTCGTAGAGACCTTCTTCTCCATCAAATACCTGCATGACATCCGCAAAATCGTCTAAAAAGTCAAATACTGAATTTGACAGACCTAGGTCATCCTCAACCAATAAGATTTTTATCATGAGAAACTCCTCCTTATTAAAACCATTATACCAAATTTGCCTTAAAAAAAACTCAACTCTCTGCATTTTACATGAGATAGCTGAGTTTTCTTTTATTTAGTCTTAATTATTTAGTTCCGTATTGAAGAACGACTGCTTCCACTGCAGCTTTTTCACGGTTAATCAAGTCAACACGCGCTGCAATTTCCTTGATTCCCATACCGATGTTACGGCTAAGAGCAAGGTCAGAAAGTTGCGGTTCAAAGAATTCCTTGTACTCTGCCAAGCGTTGCTGAGTCTTAAATACATGAGCAGGAAGGATAACAAAGCTATCAAAGCTCATATCTCCTCCAAGGGCTGCCTTAATCCAAGCCCAGTTTTCACGCGCCCAAGACCAAGCTGTTTTCTGAGTTGCTTGATGAGCTAGGAATTGGTAATACCAAGCAGACAAGTCCTGTGGTTTCACCACAAATTTGTCCTTCCAAGCAGCAATCAAGGTTTGAATATTGTCCGCATCTTTACTATAGGCAAGAGCAGATGCCAACTGACGTTTAAAGACAGCATCTGTTGCATGAGTATAAGTATCAAGATAAAGTGCTAACAAGTCTTTAGTCTCATGATGTTTCATCTCATTGATCAGAACTTGTGAGCGAATAGCTGCTGGGAGTCCTGCAAGATTCTCCTTGTGTGTTGCAAAGATTTGGCTAGCGACTTGACTAGCTTCTGCATCATTTGAGCGAATCATCATCGAAACAGCCAGCTGACGAACCAATTCATCCTCATCTGATTCTCCGTCTTTAGCTTCAAAACCAAGACGGTCATAGTTATGACGAGCCAATTTAGCAACCAAGGCTTTGAAGGCTCTTTCAGCATCCGTTCCTTCATCAATAAAGCGCTCAAGGGCTGAAATCACTTGAGAAACAGCTGAAACCACCAGATAAGACTCTTCCTTAGCAAGTTTATCAAGAACTGGAAGCAAGTCAGCATAAGAAATGTGCCCTGCTTCAGCAAGCAAACGACGTTCTTGGACGATTTGCAATTTGCTTGTGTTATCAAGCTCAACTAGGTCAGCAAGAACAGCATCTAACAAGTCTCCTTGATAGTCTGTAATGTAGTGGGCTGTATTTTCTGTGTTGAGACGAAGTGCTGTTTTGTTTTCTGCAAGAAGAGCTGCGTAGCCAGGGATTTCGATACTTTCAGTTTCAAGTGTATCAGGCAAGCCTTTCCAGTTGCTATTGAGTGGCACAACCCAGAGACGGTTCTTATCTTCGTGCTCACCGATGAAGAATTGTTTTTGTGAAATCTTCAAAACATCATTTTCAACTTTGACAGTGAGAACTGGATAACCAGGTTGTTCCAACCAAGAATCCATGAAAGCTGCGACATCACGGCCAGATGCTTGACCAAGAGCATCCCAAAGGTCACGACCAATTGTATTGCTGTACTGATGTTTTTCAAAGTAGGCATGCAAACCTTTGGCAAAATCGGCATCACCTAGCCAACGACGAAGCATGTGCATGAGACGGCTTCCTTTGGCATAGACGATAGCGCCATCAAAGAGGGTATTGATTTCATCTGGGTGTTTGACTTCGACGTGAACAGACTGAACACCATCAGTCGCGTCACGTTCAAGAGCAAGAGGAACACCACCTGTTTGGAAATCTTCAAAGATATTCCAACTTGGCTCAATGGCATCCACACAGACGTATTCCATCATGTTAGCGAAGCTTTCATTGAGCCAAAGGTCATCCCACCATTTCATAGTAACAAGGTTACCAAACCATTGGTGAGCCAATTCATGGGCCACAACAAGGGCAACTTGTTGACGGCTGGCAAAAGTAGAGTTCTCATCCACAACCAAGTAAACTTCACGGTAGGTCACAAGACCCCAGTTTTCCATAGCTCCAGCTGAGAAGTCAGGAAGGGCGATATGGAGAGATTGAGGGATTGGATACTTGACTCCGTAGTAATCTTCGTAAAACTCGATAGAGCGAACGGCAATGTCCAAAGAGAAATCAAGGTTAGAAAGTGGATGTGCTTTGGTAGAGTATACACCAACGAGGGTACCATTCTTAGTTTTAGTGGTCCCCCCTTGCAAATCACCAGCAACAAAGGCCAACAAGTAAGAAGACATGCGAGGTGTTGTCTCAAACTTCCAGATACCTGTTTCCTTACGGTTTTCAACATCGATTTCTGGCATGTTTGACAAGGCCAATTCACCTTCTGCTTGGTCAAAGCGAAGAGAGAGGTCAAAAGTTGCTTTGGCTTCAGGCTCATCCACACATGGGAAAGCTTCGCGCGCAAAATGGCTCTCGAACTGAGTAGACAAGACCTCCTTCTTGACTCCATCAACTGTATAATAAGAAGGGTAAATCCCTGTCATGTTGTCTGTAATTTTACCAGAAAAGGCAAGAACCAATTCAACTTGACCAGCCTCAGCCAATTCGATATGAAGGGCTTCATTGTCATGGTCAACTGTAAATGGACGAGCTTGACCTGCAACTTCTACAGAGGTGATTTCCAAATCTTTTTGGTGGAGGGAGATGCGGTCACTCTGTGCTTGACCAGTGATGGTCACTTTCCCAGAAAAAGTCTTGGTCTCACGACTCAAATCTAAAAATAAATCATAATGTTCAGGAACAAATTGCTTAATAAAATGTTCAACTGCTTGCATAGTTTTCTCCTATTCTAAGTTTAAGAGCTGCTGCTCTTCTTCAAACAAACTTATTATATCATATTTTGCTTGAGAAAAAAGGATTGGACAGCGATTTCCAAAACTTTCTTCCTTCTAATAGTCTACAGTGGGTAGACCTTGCGAAATTCTTCTAAAACAACCTTGCTTTCAGGTGTAAAAGTCAATCCTGCTTCACCCAAGCAGTCTCTGAAAAAATCCTCATGAACCTGGCGCCAATAGACAAGTGTCTTGTTTCCCTCACCTTCCTTATAGGCATGGTCAGCTGACACTCGATTGAAGGGTTTAACAGAAACCTTTGTAATTTCGACAATGCAGACAGCCTGATTTTGACTATCTAAAATGACATCGAAGGTCCCTACTTGGGGAAGTGGTTCGTCTTCTAGTACATAGAGGTCATAGGCTGATGCTGTTGCTGTCTTTTCTCCTTTAAACACCAAATCCGCTAAAAGGTCTGGTTCAACTCCAAAAGCCCAGGCATCGATTTCATCTCCGATAGAAGGATTGATTTGTTTGTATTTATTCCACATTTCTTGCGGTATCATGGGTACTCCTTTGTAATTTTTTACTTTCTTCTTTTATGTGTTTTAAGATGATCTGGATGGTCAATCTCTAAATCAAAAATCTCTGGAATAGAACTGTAGTGGATAATGCACTTGATACCCAACTGATTCATTTTTTGTATGAAAGAAGTATTCAGATAGCCTGCTACAGCAAAATCAATCTTGTTCTTTCTTGCTTTATCCTGCATATCTAACATTATTGGACTTTCCATATCATGCCATTGACTGTTTCTCATAGTCGCAAAAACAAAGGAAGTCAAATCATTCATTCCAACTACAATCTTTGAAATGCCCGTTTCCAGTATCCTATCCAAGTCAAAATACGCTGACGGTAATTCAATCATCGTTCCGACTTTCCCAGTAAAGCCATACTGACGCAATACTGTAATAGCTTGTTTTAATTGGTCGGCATCATTGACAAAAGGAAAGATAAGAGATAGATTGGGATTGGTTTGATAAACTTCTGTAACGACATGTGCTTCAGCCTGAAATTCATCCAAACACGCCAGTAAACGCCTGGTTCCTCTATAGCCAAACAAGGGATGCCCTTCGTCAAAAAACTCTCTAGTCCCCACTAAACAATTGGCTTCTGTATTCGTTAATTCAGAAAAACGATACCAAACTTACTTATCTAAGTAAAAGGAGCAAATAGTATCAAGATAATCTTTTACAAATTGCTGACAACTTGCTAATATGATGTTTTGATTAAGCTCTCTCAATAAGTATTCCCCACGAATCATGCCGACGTGGTGAAATAGTTGAGGATAAATTTTTTCAAGAATTTTTTCGCCACTAAGGGCAAGTTGATTTCTCATAGTCATTCACCTCGTCTTAAAAGATACAATATCATATATAATTATATCAAAATTTCCTCTAGTTCAAAAGCTTCATAAGGTTCAGATAACTCATATCCTAAAAATTCTGCTACTTTTTTGGAAGCCTCATTATGAGCATCCCAAAGTGGAAACATATCTCTATTTAAACTCTCTAGAATCATTGCAGCACCAAGCTTTTTAGCAAATCCATTTCCTTGTTCGTTTGGTCTAGTTGCAACTTCCACTTCAACTGCTTTACGGTAAACTAACCCTGAGGAAATCCCAGCAATCAGTTCATTATTTTTAAGAATCACAAAGCCAAATCCACCTTTTAAAACAAAATCCTGATAGGAGTCAAAATCTCCCTGTAAATCCTGTGACCATTCTTCCGTAGAAAAGCAGTTATAAATATGATTATCAATAGGCACAATATTGTAACCTTCCTCTAAATGAGTAACTAGATTATTTAAAAATTCAACTTGAAAATTTGCCTTATCTTTAAAAGAATAGCGAGTAAAAGAATTTAGCCCCACTTTTCGATGCAGAAAATCTTGCCAATTAGTATTTTCTGAAATAATAATCTTATAATCTAAACCATATTTTCTAACAAAATCTTCCCAAAATCTGGAATCCAACTCCCCTGCTAGGTATAGAAAATTCCCAACATCATAAAAGCTTGTTGTCCTATCATTGTTTCGGTAGACAGTTCCAATTTGAGATTTAAGACCATAGAGAACCATATTTTTCTTCCATGTTTTAAATAGTTCCATTATCCCTCTACTTCACCTTCCAATTCATGTAAGAAGTCTTGTCCAGTTCTGGAAGTCCTAATAATTCAGACTTAACCTTCAAGACTAATGGCGATACATTTTCTTCTGTAATCTCTTGAATATCCATCCAAATATATCCAAGTGAATCATTCGCACCATCAGACACAGCTTCCGAAGTCGTAACTTGAGGTGCACTCTCATTCATTTCTACATCATACAAAGCCATGACATGGTGAACTATAAAATTTTTTAACTCTTCCCTGACGAAAATATCGTAGATTCGAGGATTAGAGTAGCTTCTAACAGTAAATCCCGTCTCTTCCATAACTTCTCTAGTCAGCGTTTCCGTCAGTCCTTCACCAAGTTGCTGACTGCCTCCAGGTAGATCCTACCGATGTTGATAAGGGCCTCTCGTTTTTTCAATGCAGAGTAACTTCCCATTTTCTAAGCAAACAGCGTAGACTGCAAAGTGTCTTTTGATTTCCATCAGATCCTCCTACTTCAAAGACCAGCCGCCATCTATTGTCAAGATTTGTCCTTGCATGGCGCTTGCTTTTCCACTAGCTAAGCAAAGGCTAAGCTCTGCTATTTCCTCTGGTTCAATCCAGCGCTTGATTGGTGTTTCACTAGCCACCCAGTCAGCTAAGCCTCCTGGCTCAAAATCCGCAGCGGTCATAGCCGTCTTGACTGCTCCTGGAGCGATACCAAAGACCTGAATCCCAGCTTCTGCATAATCTAGAGCCAACTGCTTGGTAAATCCAGCCAAGGCATGCTTAGATGAAGTATAGGCGTGACCACCTCCACCTGCTAGGCTAGAAGCAATGGAGCACATATTGATAATGATTCCTTTTTTATTCTCTAGCATTTGTGTCAAATAATACCGAGTCAACTCTACTGGAGTAACGTAGTTGATTTCAAAAATCTCCTGAATTTCCTGCACTGATTGTTCCAACAGTGGTTTGTAATCATCCAAAACTCCAGCAGTATTGCACAAAACCTCAACCTGAGGACACCAGTCAAAAATAGGTTCCAAGTCCAAGGTCAAATCTCTCTGTAAAAAGTGAAAATCACCCTCTAAGAGTAGATTTTCACCTTGGTCAACTCCATAAACTTGATAGCCCTTCTCTAAAAAGAGTCGAGCCTGAGCCAGACCAATCCCTGAACTTACTCCCGTAATCAATACGCGTCTAGTCATGCACTTCTACCCAATCCGTCGCCAAAACATCACAAGGTGTCGGACTCCACATGGAAAAACCTTCTCCTTCGCCAGAAACGTTGATTAGGAAGTAGGGCGTCACTTCAAGTGCAACCCCATTTTGCTCGATAGTGTCAAAAAGTTGGACATAGTTTTCAGCACCTCCCCAACCAGTTCGTACATATTTTTTCTTAGCCTTTAACCCAGGCAGGATTTCTTCAAAAGTCATGTTATTCTCCTTTAAAATCAATAATTCTTCCCTTCATTATAACAAAAAAACCGCTTTGCAACGGCTTTTTGACTGTGATTTATTTACATCTGCTTCTACTTACGGCAAATTATTCCCTGCTGCAAGATAAATTTCATACCATTCTTTTCTTGTTAAGCTAAAGTTTGCCGCTTGGCTAACTTCTCTCAAGTGATTAGGATTTGTGGTACCTACGACTGCCTGCATTTTTGCTGGATAACGCAATATCCAAGAAATGGCAATAGTTGAAGGGGTTACTCCATATTTAATAGCTAAACGATCAAGTACTTGATTTAAAGCTTGAAATTTCTCATTTCCAACAAAATTCCCTTTAAAATACCCGAATTGTAAGACAGACCAGGCTTGAATGACCACATCGTGTAATTGGCAATATTCAAAAATGCTGCCATCTCGCATAGCTGCTTGACTATCTTCCATATTAACATGAAAACCTGATTCAAATCCTGGAGTAAAAGCCGCACTCAATTGCAGCTGATTAACAGCTAACGGCTGCTTGACATCTTTTTTAAGTAACTCCATCATCATAGGATTTTGATTAGAAACTCCAAAATCTCGAACCTTACCTTGTTTATAAAGGAGATCAAAGGCTTCTGCTACTTGGTCAGATTCCATCAAAGCATCTGGTCGATGAAGAAGCAAGCTATCTAGATGATCAATCTTCAATCTTTGCAAAATACCGTCAACTGATTTTATAATATAGTCCTTAGAAAAATCAAAATAGGTAAATTCTTCAATGCGAATGCCACATTTGGACTGAATCCACATCTTTTCTCTTAAATCTGGACGATTTTTTAGGACAAGACCTAGCAGTTCTTCACAACGACCACGACCATAAATATCAGCCAAGTCGAAAGCATTGATTCCAACAGAAAGTGCTGTTTCTACAAGCTCTTCAACTTCTTTTACAGACTTATCTTCTATTCTCATCATTCCGAGAACAATTTCTGATAATTCTTTGTCATCTTGACCAAGAGTTATGTATCTCATCAAATTTTTCTCCTTTAATTCTACATTCTTCATTTAATTATAACAAAAAACCGCTTTGCAACGGCTTTTTGACTATATTTCACTCCATTTTATCTTCTTAAACCCACGGAACAAGACAAAGATTCCAATAAAGAGGACAGCTAAAGGAATAATCTTTGTGAGGAAAACATTTGAAATGCCCATCCACTCATAATAACGGAGCAGAGAACCCACCACAAGATGGGCAACAATCATACTGACAAAGGGACGAAAGACCGCTTCTTTCCAATTCCAAATACTGATGACTAGAGAAAGCGTAAAGACAAGGAAACTGTCCCAGGGAGCAGGAAGATAAAAGGCTCCTTCTTGTACAAAACTTCCTATTCCTACATATCCCAGAACAACTAGCAGAACAAGAATCCCAACGACAATATAGGTGCCAATTTTCATTTTAGAAGAATCTTGGACTAAGCTCCAACGTAAGATTGTAGCCACAAGCCCAAAGCCAACTAGAAAAAGAAGAAGTTGCCCTAAAAACGTGAGCAAATTGACTGTTAAGAGAGGACCTTTAGAAAAATCGCCTAGTAGTTGATAGTAATGTAATACCGCCAGGACAAGAATTGGTGTTAAAAAGGACTCTTTGACCGAACTACGTGGTGCTTCCTTGAGCATCTCTTTCATTAATTTTTTAGGATTCTTACCTAAATAATCCTCTGCACTCATGCCATCTCGTTCTGCTTCTGAAAAATCTAACATCATCAAATAAATCTGCTCTCTGAGATAGTCTTCATCATAGAGAAATCCAGCAAGATTAAAACTTTCCCACAACTCCTCAAAATACTGCTGATTGTCCTCAGAAAACTCATGCAACAAATTGTTTGTTTCTTCATAATACTTCATTTTCTTCATGGTTTAACCCCCATTCTTAATCCCTTCTACTTTTTGACTCAAATCGTCCCATTGTTGCCAAAAGACCGAGACACGCTCTTCTCCTTCTTTCATTAATGAAAAATACTTCCGATCTGGACCATCTGGCGACGGGCGCATGTCGCCTCTTATCCATTGATTTTTTTCTAACTTTTGCAACAAAGGATAAATAGTTCCTGGAACGATAGTATCAAATCCAGCCTCTCGCAAAGTCTGAACCAACTCATAACCATACCGCTCTTTTTGACCAATCATATCCAAGACACAACCTTCAAGAACACCTTTTAATAGCTGAGTTTCTTTCATCACTTCTCCCTTCTAATCTATTTTGTAATACCTACTAGTAACTTCACCTATAGTATATCACTTCTACACTAGTTTGTAAAGCATAATAGTTAATACTCTTCGAAAATCTCTTCAAACCACGTCATCGTCGCCCTACCGTATGTATGGTTACTGACTTCGT
>NZ_VMMQ01000044.1:0-18906 GCF_013277295.1 Streptococcus sp. 477 | reverse complement strand
TTTTGAGGTGGCAGATAGAACTGACGAAGTCAGTAACATATATCTACGGCAAGGCGACGTTGACGTGGTTTGAAGAGATTTTCGAAGAGTATAAGCCTCTACATAACAAAACGCATATTACCAAGGCTCAAGACCTGATAATATGCGTTTTTCTTTTTTATTCAACGTGGGTTGTTTGATTGGCAAAGGCGATAATAGCCTGCTTCAACTCATCTCCACTAAGAGTGCGGAACTCTTCAATCTTTTGATCGATGGCTTCTAGAGGCATGACATTAACCTTACCAACGAAAATCTTATCCATAACTTGATTGTCAACGAGTTCGGTTGATACCAAGAGCTCTTCGTAGAGTTTTTCACCTGGACGGATTCCAACTTCAACGATTGGAATTTCGCTTTCGGTGTGTCCACTTAGAAGGACCATTTTCTTGGCCAAGTCATAGATTTTGACTGGTTTGCCCATATCAAGGATAAAGACTTCCCCATCCTTGGCATAAGCACCAGCATGGATAACCAAACGGCTAGCTTCTGGAATAGTCATAAAGTAACGGGTCATGCGGAAGTCTGTCACCGTTACAGGACCACCTTCAGCAATCTGGCGTTCAAAGACTGGAATGACACTACCACGGCTACCAAGAACATTTCCAAAACGAACTGCACAGTAGGTCGATTGGCTACGTTGGTTAAAACCAGTGACAATCAACTCAGCCACGCGCTTAGTTGCTCCCATAACATTGGGTGGATTGACCGCCTTATCTGTCGAAATCATAACCATCTTAGCTACTTTGGCTTCATCAACAGCCTTAGCAACATTGTAAGTTCCGCGGATATTGTTTTTGAAGGCTTCTTTTGGATTGCGCTCCATCATAGGAACATGCTTGTGGGCTGCCGCATGATAAACAATAGCAGGTTTGTACTGCTCAAAGACTTGCAAGAGACGGTCGTAGTCTTGAATGTCCGCAATCACAGGTACATAATCAATCCCTTGGAACTTACGAATCAATTCATGATAAACAAGGTAGATTGAGTTTTCCCCATGACCGAGCAAGACAATGCGTTCAGGATTGAAGCGACTAACTTGACGACAGATTTCAGAACCGATTGAACCTCCAGCTCCTGTGACTAAGATGGTCTTACCTGTCAGTTCTGCACCCAGACGCGATTCGTCAAGACGAATTTCCTGACGGCCCAAAAGGTCTATGATATCAATTTTTTGGAATCCAGTACCTGCTGGGTGAAGTCCTTGAACAACAGTTTCAACATTAGGCATCTTGTAACATTTGACATCCAGCTTATTACACATCTGCAAGATACGCTCATATTCTGACGGGTCAAGCGACGGAATCGCAACGATAACACGCTCGATTTGATGGCGTTTAGCTAATTCAGGCAGATCATCATATGAACCCAAAACAGGAATTCCACCAAGTTTTTGACCCTTTTTCTTAGAATCCTTATCCAAGATACCGACCAGTTCTAATTCACTTGTTGGATGTTGGTAACTATCCATAAAGAGGGCCCCACCATCACCAGCACCAATCAAGAAGGTTCGACGGTGTTCTCCATCACCACTGCCTTTTTTGCGTCTGGAGTAGATTAACTGCCAAGTAATCCGTGGCAATAAAATCAAGAAGGTACTCAACAAGATAAAGAGAATGATGAAACGGATTGAAAAAAGTGGCAAGAAGGCATAGCAGATACTATATGACAAGACACTGCTGGCAGTCACACCAAAAAAGATTTTCATGAAATCCGTAATCTTGCTGTAACGACTAATGCTCGCGTTCAAGCCCCAAAATGCAATCATCAATTGATAGAACAAGAAGGCCAAACTCGTATAGATAATGTAGTCAACAGGTGCTGGATTAATCAAGCCGTAGAATAAGATATAAGATACAATGATGGAAACCACCATACTGAAAATATCAAATATTCCCCAGAAAACCTGTTTTTGTTGTTTATTTAAAATTTCCACCAGATCAATCACATAATCTGTGAGTTTTTTATTCATAGAAATTTACTCCTCCTTAAAAGAGTTTTACTATATTGTTATTGTAGCATATTTTGATTTATTTGGCTTATTTTTCCAAATAAATTACTGTTCCCTTGTACTCTTTCTTCCATTTAAATCCTCTAATTAAACCTACAATCGTTCCAAGGCCATAAGCAAAGTGAATGGAAAATAAAAGAAAGGGCATCACAATTAGAAATCCATTTTTATGTTTTAATAAAGTCAGCAAAGTGAGTAGTGATAAAAGTAAAAAATAGGCGCCTAATAGTAAAGTTATGAATACGAATGTGATCGGTAACAATACTAGACTAAACACAAGACTCAAAACAAATAAACAAGGAACATAGTGAAATAATGATAAACACTTAAACTGAACATGACTTGTCAAGCCAATCCACAAACCATTTGAATACTTTTGATGCAGCATTTTCTTGAATGTTGGTCGAATATACTGATAAGATAGAATACTTGGGCTATAGCGGATTTTATAACCATGTTCTCGAATTCTATAATGAATATCATTATCTTCAGTTCGGCCAAGTTGCTCATTTACTAAACCAACCTTCTGGAAAACCTCTCGTTTATACATCCCATGAAAAATAGAAGAAACATATCTATCCTCGGCACTATTTCGATAATTGGCAATGCTACTGCCAAACATATTTTCCTCAACAAGATGCAAGGTCTCTGCCCATTTTCCTTTTCCTTCGACAATCGTCGGTCTAGGCCCCCCACAGACAAATTCACCTTGTTGAATAACAGCCACATTGTTCATTACAAAAGTCTCAGTAACTTTTGAATGAGCATCAATTTTTAAAATAAGGTCCCCTACAGAATGTTTAACTCCCAGGTTAAAACCACTAGCTTGATTTTTCTTAGGATTGTTATACAATCTAATTGAGTTAAACTCTGTATCTTCCTTTATAAATTGCTGAATGATAGCTGTGGTCCCATCTGTGGACATAGCATTTATAAATAGAATTTCAATATTCTCTTTAGGATAGGTTTGATTTTTTAAGTCTTCAATTAGACCAGACAGATATTTTTCTTCATTGTATGCACTGATTACAATGGATACGAGAAGACTTTCAACATTTTGAGTCACTACTACTCTCCTGAATTTTTCCTTCCACCATTCTATCATAATTTTCAAGACTTTCCCATTTTTATCTTGAAAGCCAGAAACCTTACTTGACATTATAGTGAAAAAGCCTTAAAATAAGCTGTTATTAAAATCAGCTAGAAGAGGTATTTTATGAAAAAGCAATCACTCTTTTTTGTTCCAGGTATTATCCTGATTGGTGTTTCTTTGCGGGCTCCTTTTACTGTTTTACCCATTATTTTGGGAGATATTTCGCAAGGGCTGGGGGTAGAAGTTAGTTCGCTTGGTGTCTTGACCAGCCTGCCTCTCCTTATGTTTACCCTCTTTTCACCATTTTCTACCCGACTGGCTCAGAAAATCGGCTTGGAGCATCTCTTCACCTACAGCCTCTTCTTCTTGACCATCGGCTCACTTATTCGACTAATCAATCTGCCCCTGCTCTATCTAGGAACCTTGATGGTTGGGGCAAGTGTCGCAGTCATCAATGTCCTGCTTCCTAGTCTTATCCAAGCCAATCAACCAAAGAAGATTGGTTTTCTGACCACCTTATATGTAACCTCTATGGGGATTGCGACGGCTCTGGCTTCCTATCTAGCCGTGCCTATTACACAAGCCAGTTCTTGGAAAGGACTTATCATCCTCCTCACCCTGCTCTGCCTAGCAACTTTTTTGGTCTGGCTGCCTAATCACCGCTATAATCACAGACTGGCTCCACAAACCAAACAAAAAAGTCAAATAAAGGTCATGCGTAATAAACAGGTTTGGGCAATTATTATCTTTTCAGGTTTTCAATCCTTGATCTTTTACACCGTCATGACCTGGTTACCTACCATGTCTATCCATGCAGGTCTATCCAGTCACGAAGCTGGCTTGCTGACTTCTATCTTATCTCTGATTAGCATTCCTTTTTCAATGACCATCCCAAGCCTGACAACCAGTTTATCTACTCGCAACCGTCAGCTCATGCTCACTCTGGTTTCACTAGCTGGTGTGGTCGGCATTTCCATGCTCTTTTTCCCAATCAATCATTTCATTTACTGGCTTACCATCCATCTCCTCATCGGAACCGCAACCAGCGCCCTCTTCCCTTATCTCATGGTCAACTTTTCACTCAAGACAAGCGCCCCTGAAAAGACAGCCCAATTGTCCGGCCTATCTCAAACAGGAGGCTATATCCTAGCAGCCTTTGGGCCAACCCTCTTTGGTTACAGTTTTGACCTGTTCCACTCTTGGGTACCAGCTGTAGCTGCCCTCTTGCTCATCTATATCCTGATGACTGTGGCCCTCTTTACAGTGGACAGAGCGGATAAGATCCTTTAAACTTCTAGTTTTAGCTAGAAGTTTTTTATATATAAAAATTTTACACATTTCTCTTGACAGGGCTTTCTTTTAGATGTACAATGTATGTGTAGAAAAATTATATATAAAAATCTTACACATTAGAAAAGGAGGTTTCCCATGTACTTTCCAACATCCTCTGCCTTGATTGAATTTCTCATCTTGGCCGTACTGGAGCAGGGTGATTCTTATGGTTATGAGATTAGCCAAACCATTAAGCTCATCGCTAATATCAAAGAATCCACACTCTATCCCATTCTCAAAAAATTGGAAGGCAATAGCTTTCTGACAACCTATTCTAGAGAGTTCCAAGGTCGCATGCGCAAATACTACTCCTTGACAAACGGTGGTATAGAGCAGCTCTTGACCCTAAAAGATGAATGGACACTCTATACAGACACCATCAATGGCATCATAGAAGGGAGTATCCGCCATGACAAGAACTGAATACCTGACTCAGCTAGAACTCTATCTCAAGAAACTACCTGAAGCTGACCGTATCGAAGCCATGGACTATTTCAGAGAGCTCTTTGACGATGCTGGAATCGAAGGAGAAGAAGAACTCTTCGCTAGTTTGGGAACTCCCAAAGAAGCGGCCCACGAAGTTCTATCCAATCTTCTCGATAAAAAAATCAATGAAGCACCCGCTCAAAAAAATAACCGACAAATTTTACATATCGCCTTGTTAGCCCTCCTTGCAGCACCTATCGGCATTCCTCTGGGAATCGCCATCCTCGTGACCCTGTTCGCAATCCTTGTAGCCGCTTTGACTGTCATTCTGGCTTTCTTTGCAGTTTCCATACTGGGTATCATCGGCGGATTCCTATTTTTAGTTGAAAGTTTCACTGTCCTCGCCCAAGCCAAATCAGCCTTTATCTTGATTTTTGGTTCTGGTTTACTGGCTATCGGTGCTTCTTCGCTAGTTTTACTTGGCATTTCCTATGTAACTCGCTTCTTCGGTCTACTCATTGTTCGTCTGGTACAATTTGTTCTTAAAAAAGGAAAGAGAGGTAATCAGCATGCGTAAATGGACAAAAGGATTTCTCATCTTTGGTGTGGTGACTACCGTTATCGGCTTTATCCTGCTTTTTGTAGGTATCCAATCTGACGGGATTAAGAGCCTACTTTCCATGTCCAAAGAACCTGTCTATGATAGCCGTACGGAAAAGCTAACCTTTGGCAAGGAAGTCGAAAACCTAGAAATTACTCTCCACCAACACGCGCTCACCATCACAGACTCTTTCGATGATCAAATCCACATTTCTTACCATCCATCTCTTTCTGCTCTCCATGATCTTATCACCAATCAGAACGATAGAACTCTGAGTCTCACTGATAAGAAACTGTCTGAAACTCCGTTTCTCTCTTCTGGAATTGGTGGGATTCTTCATATCGCAAGTAGCTACTCTAGTCGTTTTGAAGAAGTTATTCTCCAGCTACCAAAAGGGAGAACTCTAAAAGGGATCAACATCTCAGCCAATCGCGGACAAACCACCATCATAAATGCTAGCCTTGAAAATGCGACCCTCAATACAAACAGCTATATCCTCCGAATTGAAGGAAGTCGTATCAAAAACAGTAAACTCACAACGCCCAATATCGTTAATATCTTTGATACAGTTCTTACAGATAGTCAGCTAGAGTCAACAGAGAATCACTTCCACGCTGAAAATATCCAAGTCCATGGCAAGGTTGAACTGACTGCCAAAGATTATCTCAGAATCATCCTAGACCAGAAAGAAAGCCAACGAATTAACTGGGACATCTCAAGCAACTATGGTTCTATCTTCCAATTCACAAGAGAAAAGCCTGAATCAAGAGGTACGGAATTAAGCAACCCTTACAAAACTGAAAAAACCGATGTCAAGGATCAACTCATTGCGAGATCTGATGATAATATTGATCTAATATCCACACCAAGCAGACGTTGACAAAAACGCTTACATCTGCTACTATGGAAACATATTTATCTAACTAAAAGGAGGTTCTACCATGAAACAAGAATGGTTTGAAAGTAATGATTTTGTAAAAACAACAAGCAAGAACAAGCCTGAAGAGCAAGCTCAAGAGGTTGCAGACAAGGCTGAAGAAAGGATAGCCGATCTCGATACACCAATTGAAAAAAATACTCAGTTAGAGGAGGAAGTCTCTCAAGCTGAAGTCGAATTGGAAAGCCAGCAAGAAGAGAAAATGGAAGCTCCTGAAGACAGTGAAGCGAGAACAGAAATAGAAGAAAAGAAGGCATCTAATTCTACTGAAGAAGAGCCAGACCTTTCTAAAGAAACAGAAAAAGTCACTATAGCTGAAGAGAGCCAAGAAGCTCTTCCTCAGCAAAAAGCAACCACGAAAGAGCCTCTTCTTCTCAGTAAATCTTTAGAAAGTCCTTATATCCCCGACCAAGCTCCAAAATCTAGGGATAAATGGAAAGAGCAAGTGCTTGATTTTTGGTCTTGGCTAGTGGAAGCAATCAAATCTCCTACAAGCAAGCTTGAAACAAGTAGCACACACAGCTACACAGCCTTTCTCTTGCTCATTCTATTTTCTTCATCTTCCTTTTTCTTTAGTATCTACCACATCAAACATGCTTACTATGGACATATAGCAACCATAAACAGCCACTTCCCTGAGCAACTAGCACCTTTAACTCTCTTTTCTATCATCTCTATCCTAGTAGCAACAACACTCTTCTTCTTTTCATTCCTCTTGGGTAGTTTCGTTGTGAGACGATTTATCTACCAAGACAAGAACTGGACGCTGGAAAAGATTCTCCAACAATATAGTCAACTCTTGGCAATTCCAATCTTCCTAACTGCCATTGCTAGTTTCTTTGCCTTCTTTGATAGCCTACGATTTTCAGCCCTTTTGTGTGTGATTAGCATTGGAATCATTCTGCTTGCTAGCCTCCATATCATTACGAGACCTAGTCAAGCAAGTGAAAGCGACTCCTTCTATCAATTATTCTTGTCTGTCCTTGTGAACGGAGTCATTATCATCCTCTTCTTTGTAGCTGAAGTGGCACTGATTGGAGATTATCTTCGTATCTTAGCCTTTCTTTAAACTTCATACTCTTCGAAAATCTCTTCAAACCACGTCAGCTTCGCCTTACCGTAGATATATGTTCCTGACTTTGTCAGTCTTATCTACAACCTAAAAACAGTGTTTTGAGCAGCCTGCGGCTAGCTTCCTAGTCTGCTCTTTGATTTTCATTGAGTAGCAATCCTGTCTTCTATGGCAGGATTTTTTATATGTAAAAAAGAAAGTCGATTGACCTGCTTCTGCTTTACTCTTCTTGTGCTAATGTTTTAAAATCTTGTCCTAGAATGGGTTGCACTTCTATTTGATTGGCATCTAGTTGGTGGTAAGATGCTGATGGTAGTGACTCTAGGAATTTTGCATAGTCCAAGCGAGCGATAGCCTCATAGTCTTCTGGTTTAGAGCCGTCTCCTGTGATTTGAACCAAGTCAATCTCCCACTGGACTTCCTTATCCACCAATTGCTCCATATAGGCTGCAGGAACAAATGGTTCTCTCCGCAAAACAGTCTTGACGCCTTGAGCCAAATGGTAAACACCGTGCACTTTTCCTTCTCCATCCTGATAGAAGGAAACTCTTGCAAAGTAAGCATCTGTCTCTTGAACTGCACGTACACGTGCTTCAAACTGTGCCAAACCATCCTCCTCTAAAAACCTTTTCAAATCCTCATGACTAAAGAAAACAGGATTAAAAATTCCTTGGCAAATCGTAAAACGGGCTGCAGTGTCTGCAAGATGGGCTTGAATACTTGCTTGGAAATAAGCTTCAAAATCAAAACCATCTAGTCCTTCAATCTCAGTTCCTGTGTAAGCAAGCAAAGCATCTAAAAATGACTTGATGATCTCCCAGTCTATCTTCGTTAGTAGCTCAGGAAGATCGACACGGTAAGCCTTTCGACCATCAGCATAACTGACCTTAAAGAGAAATTGTGATTGCCCTACTATCGCACACTCGATATACTCAAGACGGTTAAGAAGCTGACGGAGATAAACCGCATCATAGCTATGTGACTCCAAACCATCTACCAAGGCCAAGATGGACTTGGCAGTCAAAATTTCCTGTTCTCCTAAAATGCTCTGTTTATTTGGAATAAAAATTGTTTTCTCCATAACTGGACTCCTTTGAAATCGTTTACATACAGTATACCTTATTTTTCTGAAAGATACAAAAACAAACTTTATACTCTTCGAAAATCTCTTCAAACCGCGTCAGCTTCGCCTTGCCGTAGATATNNATTTTCATTGAGTATTAGATTTTTGAGTAAAAAGCATAGAAAAACAGCCCCTAAGGACTGTTTAATCTTATACTGTAGCTGCTTGATCCAAGCTTTCACCGATAGCGGCTAGGCGCTCGATTACTTCAGCTTGTGTCAATTCATTTTTTGAAACATAGCGGTTACGTGGGTGAACACGGCACTCGTGTGAGCATCCACGAAGGTACTTGTCTTCATTTTCTTCTGATGTCAAGATACGACGGTTACAGAAGGGATTTCCACAGTTGACATAACGTTCACATGGTGTTCCATCAAACCAGTCTTTCCCTACGATGGTTGGGTTGACATGGTTGACATCAACGGCAATACGCTCGTCAAAGACGTACATTTTCCCATCCCAAAGTTCACCTTGGACTTCTGGGTCTTTACCGTAAGTTGCGATTCCTCCGTGCAATTGGCCGACATCTTTGTAGCCTTCACGGACCATCCAGCCTGAGAATTTCTCACAGCGAACCCCACCTGTACAGTAAACCACGACGCGCTTGTCCATGAATTTTTCCTTGTTATCACGGACCCATTGTGGCAACTCACGGAAGTTGCGGATGTCTGGACGGATAGCCCCACGGAAGTGTCCTAGGTCGTACTCATAATCGTTACGTGTGTCAAGGACAACGGTATCTTTATCAAGAAGGGCTTCTTTGAACTCTTTTGGAGACAAGTAAGCACCTGTTGTTTCAAGTGGGTTGATGTCATTGTCAAAGTCGTTGTCTTCCAAACCAAGGTGGACAATCTCTTTCTTGTAGCGAACAAACATCTTCTTGAAGGCTTGTTCACTTTCTTCGTCAATCTTGAACCAGAGGTCCTCCATGCCTGGGAGGCTGTGAACGTAGTCCATGTATTTTTGAGTTGTTTCGTAGTCACCTGAAACTGTTCCGTTAATTCCCTCGTCAGCGACTAGGATACGGCCTTTAAGGCCGATTGATTTACAGAAAGCCAAGTGGTCTGCAGCAAATTGCTCTGCATTTTCAATTGGAGTATAAAGGTAGTAAAGTAAGACACGAATATCTTTTGCCATAAGATTTGTTCTCTTTTCTATTCTTAAATTTTCTAAATTTTTTATTTATCCATACTAGTATACCTGCTTGAGAAAACGAATGCAATTTATTTGACTGGAAATTGTAGAGGGTTCTCGAAATTTCCTGAATGGTTATACTCTTCGAAAATCTCTTCAAACTACGTCAGCTTCACCTTGCCGTAGGTATATGATACTGACTCTGTCAGTTATATCCACAACCTCAAAACTGTGTTTTGAGCAGCCTGCGGCTAGCTTCCTAGTTTACTCTTTGATTTTCATTGAGTATTAAAATAAAGATAAGAGAAAACAGGAATATCTATATCCTTGTGCCCAAAAAACCACTGCCTCCCCCAGATAAACCTGAGGAAAGCAGTGATTCTTATTTTAGGAGTTAGGTTAGGAATGAATACACGAAATCAATTTAGCTGATTATTTTTTGTTTTTCAAGAATTCATCGTATTGTTTTTGCATTTCGTTCAATACTTTTTCGTAGGCACCTTCAGATTTCAATTTTTCCATCAATTCTGGAATCGCTTTATCTGGGTCAAATATAATAAAATGAAATAAGAATCGAGCAATTTAATTTTGGAATCCAAATCAATTTATAACAATATTTTAGAAGAGATGCTGTACTACTCTAAATTCAATATAATAACTTAAGCATATTTTATGAGATATGTAAATCTAATAACTTATTTTATAAAGACATTATCACATTCGAATTACACACAATCACAAATACTTTATTTTGCGGTTGACATTATAAAAAAAAGTAGTACAATGTAAATGAAATCGATTTCACTAAAATACAAAGGAGGTATTGTGATGACAAATTTGAAAAAATGCATCGCATTAGGACTGGGAGTCGCTTGCTTACTCCCCTTAGCTAGTCAGACTGTTTCTGCTAAGATGGTGTATTTCAATCTTCATGTTACACGCGAAGACTATTCCGTTAGTAGCCGAAAAACTGAAAAAACAGACGGCTCCCCTGCTGTTGCTAATATCACAGGTGGTCTTGGTTGGGGAAAAAAGGTCAGAATTCGCGCTTGGACTGCTGCTGAGGATGAACCTGCAACTGAGATGAAAATAGCTGATTCAAATGGTCGCTATAATCTTCACTATAATGACGGTTATGGGACAATTGGACGTTATTATTATCTCAACGCCTCTAAATATGGTTGGCTCGACTCGAATATTACAGGACGTTTTGACCCTTAATTCGTCTCAAAACAAAAAGTAGCAAACATTGGGTTATTCGCTAGTTAATCATTTGAGCGCTCGCTAGCCTAAAGCCCCCTTCTAAGAGTGGAGGCCGCATCTTAAAAGTGTCATGCCTCTGCTCCTTTTTTAAAAGGAGTTTTTTACTATGAAAAAATACCTATTATTTCTACTTATTCTTCCCTTTATCTTTTTAACAGCTTGTCAATATAACAAAAAACAAATAACGGAGATAAATAAGGAAAACCTCCCCATAAAAGAAGGTTATAAAGAGATAACAGAGCAAATCTATCTATCAGACCAGATAGATACCTCCTATAAAGAAGAATTGCCTTTTTGGGACTCAAAAAAAGGAGACAAAAACACATTAGTAACAGCTATTCAAAATTTTATGGGAAATGATAGTGAAATTAGTGAGATTATTGCCGATAAGAATCCTTTAACCAGACTCCAAAAAGGAAAGACCAGAGCAGATATTACCGTCAATAAAACTGGATCATGGATTCATTTAACATCTGATCAAATATCAGATCTATCAAGTGTTTTCCACAACCTACGATTAGACGCTATTGAAAATAATCTAAATCTAACCGACTTTAAAGAAGAACTTCCATTTTCAAAAGAAGATGGTGTTAACAAAGTTAAGCAATTTCTAAATACCCTCCAATTAGGATTTGACGATTATGATTATCTCATCTACGCTATCTCAAAAGAAACACTCCTTGAGTATCTCCCAACCTACGAAAGAAATGCCAAAGAATTAAAAGGAACAAAGATAGACAAAAACAATCTGACTGATATGTGCTATGTTACTGTTTTTCCAAAACTTTCTAGTAAAAGAGTTATTGATGGCGAAACTCAGCTAGGTTCATCCGGAGAGATTAGTTTTATTCATGGTCCTGACCTAAACTTTATCATCACCCAAGCAGGGATTCAAGGAATTGATTTATCTGGTGTTATCTTACCGACTCAAAAAATAGATAAAATGGCGACTCTTTCTGTCCAAAAAGGATTAGATGTTTTAAAAGAAAAATACGAAAATTTGATTTTGGACAGTCCAATTTATATTGAGTCATTTACAATTGAGTATATACCTATTCCCACTCAAGAAAAAGAACTCTATGGAGGAAATCTCTATCGTCCCTTCCTAATCTTTACAATCAAAGAAAAAGATCGTATAGATAAAGCAGTTATCGATCCCACAAACTGGAAAGAGGTAAGTTAGATGAAACTACTTCTCCCCTTTAAATATACGCTAAAAGATTGGAGGATTTGGATTGGACTACTCTTTTCCTTAGTAGTTGCATTGATGATGTCCTATACAGATCTAACAATAAAATTAGACGGAAGAAATTCACTTGCAGTCCCTGATTATTTCATGCTCTCCTTCTCTAGAAATCTAGCAATGTCATTATATATCTTAACAGCAGCTTCCACTGTAGTAACAGACTTTTCACAAGACTACCATCAAAATAGACTTCCTTTTTTACTTAGTCGTATGTCTCTGCGACAATACGCTTCTTCCTTCGTCAAACGGTTAATTTTCCGTTCTTATTTTGTAGGACTGACCTTAGGATTCTGTTTTTTAATTCTCCTCTCCTTTTATTTTCCCCTCACTAATTCTCACTACTCATCTACTTTTAGCAATCAGTGGTTGTTAAATCAAGGATTTATATTCCTTTTCTACTTCCTTCTCATTAGTCTAATTGGACTCTATTTTGCATTCTTTACTCTATTAGGTGGAGTTCTTTCCGTTTTTTACCCTAATGTGTTAATGGTCTATCTTCTTCCAAGTACAGCCTGGTTTGTCCTCACAACATTTGGTTTAGAGAGAGTTCTCCCTTTTTTTACCTTGCCACATATCGTCTTAACGACAGATGATTATTTACGAGAAGGGCTAGCATATTTTCAAGTAGGTGACGAAAACTTTCGAAATATTTTTTCGTTGCTTTATCCTTATATTTTCTTAACTCTATGGGCACTTTTGTCAATAGAGATCATTCGACTAGCTCTTAAAAAACATTGGCATTTTTATGATAAGGAGTAATCTTATGGAGATTATACGTGTAGTAACTATTCTCTTAAAACAACAATTCACCTTTAAACGATTGTTGCCTATCTTAATTTTCTTTCACCTCTATACTTTGATTTTAATGCTACCTTTTTCTAATTTAGCTAATCACTTCAAAGAAACTTATCCTGTCAGCATTGTAACTGTTCTCTTCACGAGTCAATGGTTCACTGCAATTTCTATTTTATCTGTCATACTACTATTTAGCAATCTTCCTTTAAAAGATACTTTCCAGTTTTGGTTAATCTTAAAAATCGGACAGAAAAAGTGGATGCTCTCCCAGTTTATTTATCTGCTTATCGCGAGCTTAATCGCTTCGATTTACCAAATCATCAGCATTTTAATCACTTTTCTCCCTACACTACACCTTTCAAATCATTGGGGACGTCTCCTACCCTCCCTAGCTCAAGGACGCATTTCATTTCCGGAAGGTGTTGATAGCATGACGCATCTACGCTCAATTATACTGCAATATTATTCTCCCTATGGCGCTTTTTTTCAAATATTCTTATTGTTATTCCTTATGTTCATATTGATTGGGGGAGTGATTTTCGTTTTCAATAGTTATTATTCTAATTTAGGAAATACCTTAGCCTGTGGATTAGTTATTGTAGAATTATTTATTACAGAAGCTTCACGTTTCTGGATTAAATTTTTATCTCCTTTAACTTGGCTAGACTTCCATTATATTAAATACGAAGCCCATTCTGGCTTACTATCCCTACCAGAAATAATTACTCGTATCCTACTTTTATACCTTTTGCTCACCATAATCCTAGTTGTTATGAAAAAAATAAGGAGACAATAGATATGACAGACTTACATTTAAAATCTATTCGTAAAAACTATAAACACAATGTAATTTTTGAAGACCTTTCCTTTGAATTTTCCAGTGGAAATATATACGGAATTGTTGGATATAACGGTTCAGGAAAAACAGTTTTACTCAAGTGTTTAGCGGGATTAGAAGGTATAACTGAAGGAAAAATCGAATTAGATGGAAACATACTTGGAATAGATTTTCCCTTCTTACCAAGTGTAGGTGTTATTATTGAGACTCCAGGATTTCTGGAAGGTTATTCTGGTTTTGATAACTTACATCAACTAGCTCTAATCAAAAATAAAATAGGAGAGAAAGAAATCATTCAGAGTATGATAGATGTAGGACTCGATCCTAGTTCTTCTAAAAAAGTAAAACACTACTCTTTAGGAATGAAACAAAAATTAGCTCTAGCACAGGCTTTTATGGAAAATCCAGATATATTACTCTTAGATGAACCAATGAACGGACTTGATAAGCAATCTGTTCAAAAAATTCGAGAAAAATTACTCCACCTAAAAGAAAAGGGGAAACTTATTATTCTAGCTTCTCATATAGAGCAAGATATCGAATGTCTCTGTGATGAAGTTCTATACTTGGGATAAGAATGATTTATTACAGAGACAACACTCCTCATAAAATAGCAATTTTATACAAAAAGACCAACTATACCTGAATTATATTAGTTGGTTTATTTTTCATTCAAAAAATCACTGCCTTCCCCAGATAAGCCTGAGGAAAGCAGTGATTCTTATTTTAGGAGTTAGGTTAGGAATGAATACACGAAATCAATTTAGCTGATTATTTTTTGTTTTTCAAGAATTCATCGTATTGTTTTTGCATTTCGTTCAATACTTTTTCGTAGGCACCTTCAGATTTCAATTTTTCCATCAATTCTGGAATAGCTTTATCTGGGTCTACAGTACCAGTGTTGATAGCTGTATCAAATTGTTGCATTGTGTTAGCGATAGCTGAGATTTCAGATTTCACATTGTCAGTGTTAAAGATAAATCCAAGCGCTGGAGACTCTTTAGCTTCTGCCAATTCTTTCTTAGAATTTTCGATTTGTTGGTCTGTAACGTTTTCGTTGATATAAAGGATCCAGTTGTTACCAGTGTTCCATCCACCCATGTGAGTGTTTCCTTTGTAGCCATCAAGAACGCGAACACGGTTTTCTTTACCTTCAATTTTTTCCCAGTTCTTGCCTTCTGGACCGTAAACAAGACCGTTCAAGAGTTCTGGATTCGTATTCAAGAGGTTCAAGATTTCCATTGATTTTTCTTTGTTCTTAGAGTTGTTTGAGATGACAAAGTTAGCAACTTGTGTTGTTTGGTTTTTCTTGATGAAGTTAGTAATTGGTTTGATTTGGATATCTTTGTTGGCAACACGTGAAAGCAAGCTGTTACCGTAGTCAGCTGGTCCTACTGTTTCTTCACGAACGAACCAAGTATCTTGTTGAAGGTCAAAGGAAGTATCGCTTGTTGCGACATCTTTTGGAATGTAGCCAGCTTCATAGAATTTGTGAAGAGTCTTCAAGTGTTCTTTGAAACGAGGCACTTCGTAACGGTTTACAACTTTAGTAGTATCGCCTTCAAGGTCAATAACGAATGGAAGCCCGTTTGCTACTGGGTAGTCAAAATTATCAGATGGGATGAAAACTTTACCAATAGCAAATGGTACTACGTCTGGAGCTTTTTCTTTGATTTGTTTCAAGACTGGCTCAAGAGTTTCGTAAGAAGTAACACCTGAAATATCGATACCATATTTGGCAAGAAGAGTTCCGTTGAAGGCAAAGTTTTGAGATGATGCAACGTTGGCTGCAACTGGTACAGCGTAAATCTTACCATTTACAGTATTACCCTTGATATAAGCTGGGTCAAGTGCCTTGTAAAGGTCTTTACCTTCTTTTTTGTACAATTCTGTCAAGTCAGCATAAGCACCTTTTTGAGCATTTACAATGTAGTTATCTGCAAAGGCAATATCATAGTTTTCACCAGATGATGTGATAACTGACATTTTCTTACCATAGTCACCCCAGCCAAGGTATTGGATATCCAATTTGGCACCAACTTTTTCTTCGATAATTTTGTTGGCATTTGCTAACAATTCATCCAAGTTATCTGGTTTGTCACCGATTTGGTACATTTTGATAACAGGTTTGTCACCTGAATCAGCAGCTTTTTTGCTGTTACCTGTCAAGTTTCCACAAGCAGCAAGACCTGCAGCCAAAGCGACTACACTAGCAGATGCAAAAGCATATTTTTTCCAGTTTTTCATGATAAAAACTCCTTTTTTTATTTTTAAACTTATAAACAATGTAATGATCTTATACTCAATGAAAATCAAAGAGCAAACTAGAAAACTAGCCGCAGGCTGCTCAAAGCAGTGCTTTGAGGTTGTAGATANNTATATCTACGGCAAGGCGACGTTGACGCGGTTTGAAGAGATTTTCGAAGAGTATTAACTTCACACAAGGGAAGTTGGGAACTGAGAAATGTTCTTTCTCAATAAGCACTATTCTTTCACACCACCGATAGTTAAACCTTTTACAAAGTAGCGTTGGAAGAATGGATACAAAATCGCGATTGGAAGGGTTGCAACCACAACCATGGCCATACGTCCCGTTTCTTTCGGTAGAGCAACTCCCAGTTGACCAGTCAAGCCGACCGCTTTGGCGATGTAGTCCATATTTTGCTGGATTTGCATAAGCAAATATTGCAATGGATACAAGTTGTCACTCTTGATGTAAAGAAGGGCGTTGAACCAGTCATTCCAGAAACCAAGTGCTGTCAAAAGCGTGATGGTTGCGATACCTGGTAGTGACAATGGCAAACAGATTTGGAAGAAAATCCGAGCCTCACTAGCACCATCGATACGAGCCGATTCGAGAATGGCTTCTGGAATGGTCTTCTTGAAGAAGGAACGCATCAAGATGATGTTAAAGGGTGAGAGAAGCATTGGCACAATCAAGGCCCAAACAGTATCACCAAGCTGAAGGACACGGGTCACCATGATATAACCTGGTACCAAACCCGCGTTGAACAACATACTGAGCAGAACGAAGATGGTAAAAAATCTGCGATACTTAAAGGTTGTCCGTGAAATAGCGTAGGCATAGGTTGTTGTGATAAAGACATTTGTAAATGTCCCAACTACGGTTACAAAGACGGAGATGAAGAGGGCTTGTAAGATTTTATCCTTAAACTGTGCCAAAAACTCAAAACCGTCTAAGCCAAATTGGGATGGGAAGAAGCTGTAGCCGTATTGGAGGAGGCTTTTCTCGTCCGTCACTGAAATAATGATAACGAATACGAAGGGTAGGATACAAGAGAGGGCAATCAAACCCGAAATGATACTGAAGAAGATATCTGCTTTCTTACTGAAGGAGTGAATGCCGACATTATCAATTTTTTCTTTTTTAATTTTCTTTTCTGCCATATTCTCCTCCTTTCTAGAACAAGGCTGAGTTTGGATCAACTCGTCTTGCCAGTAAGTTTGATAGAACCACCAGCATCAAACCGACTACTGATTGGTAGAGACCTGCTGCTGAAGCCATCCCGATATCCGCTGTCTGAGTCAATCCGTTATAAACATATACGTCCAAAACGTTGGTTACGTTATAAAGTTGACCAGCATTGTGAGGGATTTGGTAGAAAAGACCGAAGTCTGCACGGAAGATATTTCCGACTGCAAGGATGGTCAATACAGTTACCAATGGTGTCAACTGCGGAATGGTTACATTGCGAATGCGCTGCCATTTGCTGGCTCCGTCCACTGTCGCTGCTTCATAGTAGGTTGGATCAATTCCCATGATTGTCGCATAGTACATGACATTGCTATATCCAAAACCTTTCCAAATACCTAGGAAAAGTAGGAGATAAGGCCAAATTCCCAAATCAGCGTAGAAGTTGACTTCTTTTAGACCAAGACTTTCCAATAAATGATTGAACACCCCTTTATCAATATTTAGGAAGGCATCTGTAAAGAAACTGATGATAACCCAAGACAAGAAGTAAGGGAACAACATAGAAGTTTGGAAAATCTTCACCATTCTCTTGGAACGGAGTTCACTGAGGATAATGGCAATCCCTACAGATACAACTAAACCTAGAAAGATAAAGCCAAGATTGTAGAGGACCGTATTTCGTGTGATAATAAAGGCGTCTCTTGAACTAAATAAGAATCTGAAATTATCGAGTCCGACCCATTTACTATTTATGATACTATCTATGAAACCATTACTGGTCATGTGGTAGTCTTTGAAGGCAACCACGTTCCCAAATACTGGAATGTAGAAGAATAGAATCAACCAGAGTGCCCCTGGCAAAACCATCAAGAGAAAGATCCAGTTGTCTCTCAAGGTTTTTGAAAACTTATTCATAATTTCCTCCCTTTTTATTTTGATATCCATCTAAAAATTCCTTTTTAGACTTTTGATAACGATTACATTATTAGTATACTCCAATTTGCAGATTAGGTTAAACTCCTAATTATAGAAAAAACTCCACAAATTATGTAGCAGATTTAAAACTTTATCACCACTATCAAACAAATGTCCTAAATCAATTGTTTATTTTATCTCTATTAGCCTAATGATAGATACCTTGTTATGACGCACTGACACTAAATTTTAGGACAACTGATGCTAGCTAGTATTTTCAGAAGAAAAGTAACCGTCCAATAACGAAGTATATTGAAAAATCTCCAGACTAGGGAACTCAGCGATAGTTCCTAATCTGGAGATTTCTTATTTGCACTTTTCTTGTACAACTTTATTCCATGGTAAATAAGCCTCTAAAACCTCTTTGTTTACGAGAGTTTCCTCGTTTGGAAGACATTCTAGAAGATAGGATAGATATTTTTCACTATTTAGTTGATGACGTTTAGCTGTTTCCAACAAACTCATAATAATAGCTGTTGCTTTAGCTCCTTCAAAACTTTGAGAAAACAACCACCCTCGCTTTTTAAAATTTAGCTTAGGCTAAAAGAGTCCACTGGACTCTTTTACTCCGTCCCATAACCAATGATT
>NZ_VMMQ01000043.1:0-4794 GCF_013277295.1 Streptococcus sp. 477 | reverse complement strand
CAATTGGATGGAGTGGCAAGCGACAAGTCTGCCTTGAATGCCGAGCTTGGTAAAGAATCTGGCACGAAAGAATCTGACAAGTATCAGAATGCAGACCAAGCTAAGCGTACTGCCTACGATCAAGCACTTGCGGCAGCGAAAGCTGTAGCAGCTAAAGAAGGTGCAAGTCAAGCAGGGATTGACCAAGCTAAGAATGACCTAGTGGCAGCTGCGGCAGCCTTGAATGGACAACCAATAAGTAAAGATGAGTCAAAAGACGAAACTTCAACAAAACCTGAAAATTCTGGTAATGCAACAACAGAAGAGAATGGGCAAACAGTACCAGACCAACCAAAAGGTAATTCACCAGAGGATGTTTCAACCGAATCAAACACAGCCAATTCAAATGGAAATGAAGAAATTAAACAAGAAAATGAAGTAGAACCTGATAAAAAAGTAGAAGTTCAAGAGAAAACAATAGAACTAAGAAGTGTTTCTGATGTGGAACTCTATAGTTATGAAGGCAATCAATCAAAACAACATACAAGCTTAGATAAAGTACCAGATAATAAATCTGCTTATTTCATTAAGGTGAAGTCAGCTAAATTTAAAGATGTACTGCTTCCAGTTTCAAACATTGAGGACACTACAAAAGATGGCAAACCAGTCTATAAAATTACAGCTAGCTTGGAACACTTGAAGCAATCTTTAGACAATCAATACCAAGACAATTTTACTTATTATCTTCCAAAAGTTGTTCAAAACGATGGTCCTATCTACACATCTTTTAAAAAACTAGTAGCTGATATGAATAGTAGACCTAATGGAACTTTCACTTTGGGTGCAACAATGAATGCTCGTGAGGTTGAGTTGGATGAAAACCAAGAAAGTTATGTTACAAAGAATTTCACAGGGACATTAATTGGTAGTCATCAGGGGAAACATTATGCTATCTATAATTTGAAAAAGCCATTATTCAATACATTAAATAGAGCTACTGTTAAGGATCTCACCTTAAAAGATGTTAATATTTCTGGTAAGAATCATGTCGCATCAGTTGCTAAGGAAGCCACAAATTCTTCAACTTTAGATAACGTTCACGCAAATGGAATCATTGCTGGTGAGCTAGGTATCGGAGGACTTATTCAGAAAGTTGAAAATTCTACCGTAAGTAATAGTAGTTTCACTGGAAGAATAACAAATACCTTTGTTACAACCTCTCAGTATGCAATTGGTGGTCTAGTCGGTCAATTAACTGGTACGAATGCTAGGGTAGATCATTCTATAGCATCAGTAACCATTTCAAGTAATGGAGAACATTCTAATCAAACCATTGGTGGAATTGCAGGTATCGTAGAAAATAATGCAACTGTAGCAAATAGTTATGCTGAAGGTGAAATAAATAATGCTAAACCATTCGCTAGAGTTGGTGGAGTTGCAGGTTCCCTTTGGACAAATGGCTCTAGCACGGAGGACAATTCTGGGATTCTACAAAATGTTCTCAGCGATATGAATATTACAAATGGGAATGCGATTTCTGGATACCATTTTGATGGTATGAAGCAGACAAAGGTATACAGTAATAAAGACAATAAGGTAGTTAATGTTCAAGCAGTTGGAGATGAGGTAATGTCAGTTGATTCCACTGTAGAACGTGGTACTGAGATTGAAAAAGAAGCAGTTCAAGCCAAGAAAGACCAGATTACTACAAAGAAAACTATAACCGTGGAAGATTTCACAAATTCTGCTAAACAGGATGTAGATTATACCAAGGCCACTCATTATCAAGCGGCAAGAGAAGTTGCATATAAAAATATAGAAAAATTATTGCCTTTCTATAATAGAGACACCATTGTGAAGTATGGAAATCAATTGTCAGCTGATAATAATCTATTTAAGAAAGAATTGTTATCTGTTGTCGCTATGAAAAATGAGGAAGTGGTTTCAGATATTACTTCAGACAAGCACTCTATCAATCACTTATTACTACATTACAAAGATGGAACATCTGAGAAAGTAAACGTAACCTACCATAGTGACTTTGCAAATCTGGCTGAGTATACTATTGGAACTACAGGTCTAGTATACACACCAAATACTTTCCTAAAAGATTATACATCTATAATAGATAGAGTTAAAAATGACTTAACTGCAGTACAGTATAATCCAACTGCTCTTAAGAATTTGTTAGGAATTTCGGATAATGTTAAATTAACAGAACTCTATCTAGATGAGCAATTCACTAAGACAAAAGATCACTTAACTGAAACTCTTAAAAAATTACTTTCAGTTGATGCAGCTGTTTCTGGAAATAATAGTGCTATTGACAATTACATTGTTGATAAAATCAAGCGCAACAAAGAAGCCTTGATGCTAGGATTAACCTATCTAGAACGCTGGTATGATTTCCAATTTGATAAGGCTAGCGCAAAAGATTTGCTTATGTTCCATATGGATTTCTTTGGTAAGGGAAATACCTCTCCTCTTGATACGATTATTGAACTAGGCAAATCTGGCTACAACAATCTCTTGGCTAAAAATAATGTGGTTACTTATAATGCCTTGTTAACGAATAATTACGGTACAAAAGATTTGTTTAGTGCTTTAGAAGGTTACCGTAAAGCATTTGCACCACATCAAACTAACAATGAATGGTTTAAATCACAGACAAAAGCCTTAATCGTTGAAGAAAAATCTAATATTCCAGAAGTGAGGGCTAATCAGGAAAAAGTTGGCAGCAAGTACTCTATCGGTGTCTATGATCGAATCACTAGCGACAGCTGGAAATACCGTAACATGGTACTGCCTCTACTTACCTTGCCAGAAAGATCCGTATTTGTCATTTCAACCATATCTAGTCTAGGTTTTGGTTCTTATGATCGCTATCGTAATAAAGAACATCAAGCAAATGGTGATCTAAATAACTTTGTTGAAAAGAGTGCTCACGAAACAGCAGAGCGTCAACGAGATCACTATGATTATTGGTATCGTATTCTAGATAAGGAAGGGCGTGAGAAACTTTACCGAAATATCTTGCTTTATGATGCCTATAAATTTGGAACTGATAATACTGAAGGAAAGGCTACAGAAGTAGCAGATTTTGATAATCCAAATCCTGCAATGAAACATTTCTTTGGACCTGTTGGAAATAAGGTTGGACATAATGGACACGGTGCTTATGCTACAGGGGATGCCGTTTATTATATGGGTTATCGTATGTTGGATAAGGATGGAGCTATCACTTATACACATGAAATGACGCATGATTCAGATCAGGACATCTATCTTGGTGGCTATGGTCGAAGAAGTGGCTTGGGACCAGAGTTTTTTGCTAAAGGCTTATTGCAAGCACCAGACCATCCAGAAGATGCGACAATCACCATCAACTCCATCTTGAAACATTTAAAATCTGATAGTACAGAAAGTCGACGATTACAAGTACTTGATCCAACTACGAGATTTAAAGACGCGACAGATCTTCAAAAATATGTACACAACATGTTTGATGTTGTTTATATGTTGGAATATCTTGAAGGAAATTCAATTCTTAAATTGGATACGAATCAAAAACAACAACTTCTTAGAAAAGTTACAAATGAGTATCATCCAGATCCAGATGGAAATAGTGTCTATGCAACAAATGTAGTTAAAGATTTGGCATATGCAGAAGCTGAAAAATTACATTCATTTAATGATTTGATTGAGAATAATATTATTTCGTCTAGGGAATATGCTTCAGGTAAATACGAAAGAAATGGTTACTATACGATCAAACTATTTGCGCCGATTTATGCAGCATTAAGTAATGATAAAGGAACGCCAGGTGACCTGATGGGCCGTCGTATAGCCTATGAACTATTAGCTGCAAAAGGATTTAAAGATGGTATGGTACCATATATCTCAAATCAATTTGAACCCGATGCTAGGGCAAATAATAAAACGATTACCTCATATGGTAAGACCAAAGGATTAGTAACAGATACATTAGTACTTCAGAAATTATTTAATGGTCAATACCACACTTGGAGTGATTTTAAAAAGGCCATGTATAAAGAGCGCCAAGATAAATTCAGTCAATTGAATAAAGTTACCTTTAATGATACAACACAGCCATGGACGTCATTTGCAAGAAAAACCACTAATAGGATAGAGGATTTACAAAGTTTAATGGATATTGCTGTTCGTAAGGATGCAGAAGGTACCCATTGGTATAACTATAATCCAGAAACAGACAGTTCAGTTCATAAGTTGAAGAGAGCAATCTTTAAAGCTTATCTTGACCAAACTGATGATTTTAGAAGTTCAATTTTTGAGAATAAAAAATAGTGTTTACTATTAGGAAATAAAAATTGAATGTAGAGAATTAGAATTGTCATTATTAAAAAAGATAAATTTTCCATTCGGAAAATAAAATGTATTGTTGGTTCGGTGTTACTCGGAAGTGTCTTGGTTGCACCGTAACCGTCCAATAGCGAAGTATATTGAAAAATCTCCAGACTAGGGAACTCACGGATAGTTCCTAATCTGGAGATTTCTTATTTGCACTTTTCTTGTACAACTTTAGTCCATGGTAAATAAGCCTCTAAAACCTCTTTGTTTACGAGAGTTTCCTCGTTTGGAAGACATTCTAGAAGATAGGATAGATATTTTTCACTATTTAGTTGATGACGTTTAGCTGTTTCCAACAAACTCATAATAATAGCTGTTGCTTTAGCTCCTTCAAAACTTTGAGAAAACAACCACCCTCGCTTTTTAAAATTTAGCTTAGGCTAAAAGAGTCCACCGGACTCTTTTACTACGTCCCATAACCAATGA
>NZ_VMMQ01000042.1:0-27339 GCF_013277295.1 Streptococcus sp. 477 | reverse complement strand
AACTGTCAAAGATGGGATTTTATCACAAAACTCCTTGACATTAAAGACCCTAATATCCAATTTATGGATATCATCAATAAGGATACACACAAGGAAATCATCGCCAAACTGGACTATGAAGCTCCATCTTGTCCTAAGTGCGGAAGTCAAATGAAGAAATATGACTTTCAAAAACCTTCTAAAATTCCTTATCTTGAAACGACTGGTATGCCTACTAGAATTCTACTTAGAAAGCGTCGATTCAAGTGCTATCACTGTTCAAAAATGATGGTCGCTGAAACTTCTATCGTCAAGAAGAATCACCAAATCCCTCGTATCATCAATCAAAAAATTGCTCAAAAGTTAATTGAAAAGATTTCTATGACTGATATTGACCATCAGCTTTCCATCTCAACTTCAACTGTCATTCGAAAGCTCAATGACTTCCACTTTGAGTGTAATTTTAGAAATCTGCCTAAGATTATGTCTTGGGACGTTGAAACAGTCCAGGGAGTGACTGTTTCAATCGGGAGATGGAGATGAGCTTCATTGCGCAAGATTTTAACAATCTCAATATCATCACTGTTCTTGAGGGAAGAACACAAGCTATCATTCGAAATCACTTTCTTCGCTACGATAGAGCTGTCCGATGTCGAGTGAAAATTATTACTATGGATATGTTTAGTCCTTACTATGACTTAGCTAAACAGATTCGCTTTCAAATTTCTAGGCTCAGGCTGAAACAGTCTCCCAGACTGTTTCACTCCCGAATGCTAAAATCGTGTTGGATCGCTTTCACATTGTACAACATCTTAACCGTGCTATGAGTCGTGTGCATGTCCAAATCATGAATCAGTTTCATCGAAAATCCCATGAATACAAGGCTATCAAGCGCTACTGGAAACTCATTCAACAGGATAGTCGTAAACTCAGCGATAAACGTTTTTATCGCCCTACTTTTCGTATGCACTTAACCAATAAAGAGATTCTTGACAAGCTTTTGAGCTATTCAGAAGACTTAAAACACCACTACAATCTCTATCAGCTCTTGCTTTTTCACTTCCAGAATAAGGAACCAGAGACATTTTTCGGACTTATTGAGGACAATCTTAAGCAGGTTCATCCTATTTTTCAGACTGTCTTTAAAACTTTCCTCAAAGATAAAGAAAAGATTGTCAACGCCCTTCAACTACACTATTCTAACGCCAAACTGGAAGCGACCAATAATCTCATTAAGCTTATCAAACGAAATGCCTTTGGATTTCGGAACTTTGAAAACTTCAAAAAACGGATTTTTATCGCTCTGAACATCAAAAAAGAAAGGACGAAATTTGTCCTTTCTCGTGCTTAGCTGACTTCAACCCACTACAGTTGACAAAGAGCCGGAAAGTAATTTTATCTCAGTCAGTGAATAATCGCGAGCAATGGATTGATGATAGCTTCGAGATTATTGAGAGCCTCATTCACAGGCACATCTTTTCCAATATCGTTCGTCCCAATTAAAAGGACAATTTTATCTACCTCCCCACCGTACAGATGCGCATCCAGATTCTCTAATAACAGTCCTGTCTGATAGCCACAAATTCCTCGATTGACAATTGTCTTTGAAGTCCCAAACAACTCCTGCAGAGGATAATATTCGACAATGGAATCCCCAATAAAAAGAATATCTGGCTCTACAACTGAAACCTGATTTAGGTGACGATACTTGGTTTGGATTTTTTCTTGTTCCTTTAGTAACCAATTTTCTAATAACTGTACTGCTACTTCATTCTCCTTTTTCTAACCAGTTTTCCAATACTTGGTAAACTCCTCCTTGGCTATTGGCTGGCGCTAGAGCCGTCGCCACAGCTTTGGCTTTGTCATCAGCATTTTCCATCGCATAGGCAATTCCAGCCATTTCAAGCATTTCAACATCATTTTCACTATCGCCAAAAGCCATGATTTGTTGGGGGTTCAAGTCCCAACGCTTGAGTAATTCTTCCAAGCCCCATGCTTTATGAATTCCAGCTTGGAGGATATCAATGCAACCATAGCCACTCGATACAGCCCGAACACGGCCATCAAAGAGGTCATTGATTTCTTCCAATACCGAATTCAAACGTTCCTCACCAACAACCATACTCATCTTGAGCACACCACCAAAGAGGCCAGAGGTTAATTCATCCACAAAATTCATTCGTTGGTAGAATTCTTCAATCATTTCTGGAGTCATAAAACTTTCAAGGTCTGTAAAAATGGTACCTTCCTTGACGAAACCACCCTTCATCCCTGTTACAACAAATTGATCCTGACACGCTCGACCCTCGAAATGAGCCAAAGCCTTATCGACAATGGCATCATCCCAAGTCTGAGCCTGAATCAATTCATTGTTTTCAAAAATATGAGCACCATTGGCAACAACCAGAACCACTCGATCCACCAAGTGCTCCAGTAGTTGCCTCATGCGGTGAATTTCATTCCCTGTCGCGATGACAAAACGAATCCCCCTTTGATCCAACTGATCCACAATCTTTTCCAAGCGTGGGAGATCAAGCTGGCCTCTAGCATCCAGCAAGGTCCCATCCATATCTGTCGCAATTACCTTAATCGTCATTTACTTTCCTCTTGATTAGACTTCCTGCAAAACTAGAATCCTAGTTCATGATTGATAATACCAGCAATCAAATTCATTCGTAATCCGAAGTGTTTACGATGATTTCGATAGGTTGTTGAAGATATTTTAAACGTTTTTATAGTGAAATGAAATAAGAACAGGACAAATCGATCAAGACAGTCAAATCGATTTCTAACAATGTTTTAGAAGTAGAGGTGTACTATTCTAGTTTCAATCTACTATACTTTGTCAAAAATATTCTCAACCTTGATTCTCTCCTTAGATAGCGCATGGTTACAGGCTTTCTCTTCAGCTGTTAGCGGCTTGAGTTTGCTGGATTTCCTCGGAGTTTGCGCTTGAGGATATAGCTTCATGAGCCCTTGATAAGCACTGTCAGCCAAGATTTTACCAGCTTGTCCGATATTTCTGCGACTCATTTTGAACAACTTCATATCATGACAATAGTTCACAGTGATCTCCAAAGAAACAATTCTCCCTTGGCTTGTGACAATCGCCTGAGCCTTCATAGCGTGGCATTTCTTTTTACCAGAATCATTCGCTAATTGTTTTTTAGGACGATTGATTTTTACTTCCGTCGCATCAATCATTACCGTGTCCTCAGAACTGAGAGGAGTTCTTGAAATCGCAACACCACCTTTGAACAAGAGTTACTTCAACCCATTGGCTCCGACGGATTAAGTTGCTTTCGTGGATACCAAGATCAGCCGCAATTTCTTCATAAGTTCGATATTCTCGCACATATTGAAGTCGCCATAAGAAGGTATTCTAGGCTTAGTTTAGGTTTTCGTCCCCCTTTTGCGTGTTTACCTTGATAATCTCTTTTTAATACAGCTAACATCTCTTCAAAAGTCGTGCACTGAACACCAACCAGGAGCTTAAATCGTGCATCAGTTAGTTGTTCACTTGCTTCATAATCCATAGAACTATTATACCATATATTGTTTCGCAGGAAGTCTAATAATGTTCGAAATTGAATCAGGTTAAAGAGACAACTAAAGGCAACACAAAGGCTTGTCGCATAAAAGACAGCATGGTAGCCAAATTGACCTGCTACTGCAGAACCTGCCATGGGACCAACAACACCTCCCAGATAAAAGAATACCTGATTGAAGGCAAAGACCCTCGAAATGCCGGCTTTGGGAGTCATTTTGCTGAGTAGGGCATTAACCCCGGGAATCAAGGCACCGGTTCCCAATCCAAAGAGGAAACGATAGAGTCCTAGTTGAAGGGGGCTAGAGGCATTGGCACAGAGGAGATAGATGATGACTGAATAAAACTGGGCGACAACCAAGAGACGATGATTGCCCACCTTGTCACCTAGCTTGCCCATGACTCCTGCACTCATCATACTGGAAAAGCCCATACTGGACACAATCAAACCAGAGACAAAAAGAAGATTCTCTGTCTGCCCTAAGTCGCGTACATAAAGAGCCAAAATAGGGCCAATCGATTGAGCTGAAAATTGGATGACAAAACTGGTTAAAAAGAGATTGAGCAAAAGATAGGGATATTTAACCGAGGTAAATAATTCCTTTGTTGGAATAGCCTTTTCCTTGGCTACTGGTTGAAAATCTTCCTTGATAAAGCAAATAGTCAAAATAGCAGCTAAAAATAGAAAACTACCAACCAGTAAGAAAACTGTACGAATGCCAAATAATTCTGCGATAAAGCCACCAATAAAGGGACCAGTTAGAGTGCATGCAACTACGCCTGTAGACAAAGTACCTAAGGCAGAGCCTGATTTCTCCTTGGGAACCTGACTGGCTATCAGTGCCGTTGCATTAGGAACAAAACCTGCAAATACACCGTTTAGTAAACGAAGAAAGATTAACCAATAGATATTTGGGACAAAGGCCAAGCCTCCCATAGTGATAGTCATAGCAAGACCTGCCCGAATCATCATGGGTTTTCGGCCGTATTTGTCAGCAAGAATACCCCAAATAAGAGAAAAGAGCGCCGCGGAAATAGCAGAGACAGAAATTGCTAAGCCTGCATAAAAAGCGACTTGCTGACTCCCTACACCTAGATTTTCCACGAAGATGGGCATAAAAGGTACAACCAAAGAAATACTGGCTCCTGTCAGAAAATTACCAAACCAGGCAATACGCAGATTATCCTTCCAGTTAATCTCTGTCATCTTGCCTACCTCCCTCAAGAAGGATATGCACTTGATTAAGAAGCTGGTTCTGATTGCCATTATTATCAAGAACCTGGCTGGCCAAATCTTTCTTTTTTTCTAAAGGCCACTGGGCTGCCAGACGAGACTCAGCTTCATCTTTGGACAACTGGTCCCTTTTCATTAAGCGTTCTACTTGGGCATCTCGGTCCACATAGACCAACCAAGTCTCAGCAAACCAATCGCTGTAGTCCTGCTCAAAAAGTAGGGGAATATCCATGAAGAAAATCTCTTCTGTCTGAGCCAACTGCTCTCTCAAAGTAGCCAGTTCCTCACGGATAATCTCCCCTTGAATTTGATTAGACCATTTTTGCTCTTCAGGATTTGAAAAGATGAGACTAGCTAGGAGAGGGCGATTGAGTTCTCCGTTTTCAAGAATGATTTCTTGCCCAAAGTGCTGTACTAGAGCCTCAAACAGACGACCACCAGGTTTCTGTAGTTGGTGGACGACTGCGTCGGCATCCACTGCTTGAAAGCCTTGCTGTCTTAGAAAATTTGTCACAGTTGACTTACCTGAGGCAATTCCCCCAGTGATTCCGATGATTTTTCCCATCAGTCCCTCCTTTGACAGTTTGGACAAAAGTGGGTTCCACGTCCGCCTAGTTGAATTTTCTCAATGATGGTACCACAGCGTACACATTCTTGACCAGTCTTATCATAGACCTGATGAAAGTCCTGCATGCTTCCATCTTCCCCAAAGGCATTGGTATAAGTCCGAATGGTGGAGCCACCTTTTTCAACAGCCTGGCCCAAAACAGCAATGGTCTGGTCATGAATGGCAGTCGCTTCTTCTGCTGTCAAAGTCTGGGAAGGTCTAGCTGGATGAACCTGAGCTCGCCAGAGAACCTCATCCACATAGATATTGCCAAGTCCAGCTACCAAGGTCTGGTCTAGGAGATGGGATTTGATAGGCTTTTTGGACTTGGCAAGGGCAGATTGAAAGACCTGTAAATCAAAGTCTTGTTCGCTTGGTTCAGGACCTAATTTTTTAGAAATAAAGTAGGCGTCTAAAAGGTCAGGCACCAAGAGTTCCATGGTTCCAAACTTGCGAACATCCTCATAAACAAGCGTGCCACCATCTTCAAACTGAAAGAAAACATGGGCATGCTTGCGTTCAGGTCCTTGGTCTGGATAGTAAAAATACTTGCCCTCCATCCGCAGATGGGAAATCAAAACCTTTTCTGTCAGGCAGAAAAGTAAATATTTACCACGACGTCCCATTGACTCAACAATCTGACCAGGCACTTCCCTTTGAAACTCGTCCAAATCCGTCTTAATCATCTTGGGATAACGAATTTCTATACTCGAAATCTTCTTACCCAAAATCAATTTTTCCAAGCCACGACGAACGGTTTCAACCTCAGGTAATTCAGGCATAAGTCCTCCTTCTGTAAAAACAAGAAGCAGGCATGAGCCCACCTCTACTTAGTATTCTTTTTCATTATAGCCAAAGTCAGCTAAATCCAGCTTTTTATCGCGCCAGTTTTTCTTGACCTTGACCCAGGTTTCTAGGAAGACCTTGTCTCCTAGCATGAGTTCGATATCACGACGGGCCATGCTACCGATTTTCTTAAGCATAGCGCCACCTTTACCGATGATAATCCCTTTTTGGCTATCACGCTCGACCATGATGGTTGCACGGATATGAACCTTGTCTGTCTCTTCGTCTCGTTTCATAGAATCCACTACTACTGCGACAGAATGCGGAATCTCTTCACGAGTTAGGTGCAAGACTTTCTCACGAACCATCTCTGAAACCAAGAAACGCTCTGGATGGTCTGTGATTTGGTCAGCTGGGAAATATTGGAATCCTTCATCCAGATTTTCACTCAAAATATCCACTAGACGAGAGACGTTATTTCCTTGAAGAGCTGAGATTGGAACGATTTCCTTAAAGTCCATTTGGTTACGGAAATCATCGATCTGAGATAAAAGCTGGTCTGGGTGAACCTTATCGATTTTATTCACCACCAAAATCACAGGAACCTTAGCAGCCTTGAGACGCTCGATAATCATGTCGTCTCCCTTACCACGCGCTTCATCAGCAGGCACCATGAAAAGGACGGTATCCACTTCGCGAAGGGTACTGTAGGCAGACTCAACCATGAAATCTCCGAGAGCTGTTTTAGGCTTGTGAATTCCTGGCGTATCGATAAAGACGATTTGCTCTTTATCAGTCGTGTAAATTCCCATAATTTTGTTGCGCGTTGTCTGCGCCTTGTCACTCATGATGGCAATCTTTTGCCCCATGACATGATTTAAAAAAGTTGACTTCCCAACATTGGGACGTCCTAAAATGGCTACAAAACCTGATTTAAAAGTCATAATTTCCTCTTACTGTTTAAAATAATAAATCCCAGATTCGTGGGAGAAAAATTAATGCGCCTGTTAAGGCTGCGAAAAGAGAAACCACTAATACCGCGCCAGCCGCCATATCCTTGGCATTTTTAGCCAGCATGGAAAAGTGATAGTGACTGGCCAAATCCACCACATTTTCAATAGCAGAGTTGATAATCTCAAAGGCTACTACCAAGAAAATGCTCAATAGGAGAAAGAGCCATTCGATTCGTGACACCTGAAAAACAAAACCTGCAAGGATGACCACTAGAGCCGTCACTGCGTGTTTTCGCATATTGCGTTCTTCCTTGATAGCAGTAAAAATACCTGTCAAAGCAAATTCTAAACTGGATATCAGGTCACGATTTTTCCATTTTCGTTTATTGTCTTGTGAGTCCATAGGCTGTCAAAATTTCTTCTTGTAAACCGAACATCTCCGCTTCTTCTTCCGGAGTGTAGTGATCATAGCCGTTAATATGTAAAAAGCCGTGTACTGCCAAGAAGCCCATCTCACGCTCAAAGCTGTGACCATATTCTTCGGCCTGCTCATGAGCCTTATCGATAGAGATGAACAATTCCCCAATATAGGCATCAAACTCAGACATCATCTCTGTCAATTCTGGATTTTCAAGCAAATCCTCTTCGTCAAAGGCAATTTCCAATTCTGGTTTATACTCAAGGCTAATGACATCTGTCGGACGGTCGGTGTCACGGTACTCCAGATTAAGTTCATGACTACGCTCATTGGTCACAAAAGTGACTGCCATCTCCTTGTCTTCTTTTCCTAATTTTTGGGCTGCAAATTCCAAAATTTCTTGGGTTTGTTGCAACATTTCTTTTGAAACTTGACCAGTTTCATCTACCATTTCAATATACATGTGCTTCTCGTTTCTCTTTACTTGGCTTTATTATACCACATTTCCATGATTTTATTCTACATTTTTGATATAATACTATGGAATACAATCACAAGGAGAGAACGATGTCATTTGATGGATTTTTTTTACACCACATAGTTGAGGAATTGCGAAGCGAATTAGTGAATGGTCGCATCCAGAAAATCAATCAGCCTTTTGAACAAGAGTTGGTCTTGCAAATCCGCAGCAATCGCCAAAGTCACCGCCTGCTCCTTTCTGCCCATCCCGTTTTTGGACGCATTCAGCTGACCCAAACGACTTTTGAAAATCCAGCCCAACCTTCTACCTTTATCATGGTTTTGAGAAAGTATTTACAGGGGGCCCTGATTGAGTCGATTGAGCAGGTGGAAAATGACCGTATTGTGGAAATGACAGTTTCCAATAAAAACGAGATTGGAGACCATATCCAGGCTACCCTGATTATCGAGATTATGGGGAAACACAGTAATATTCTACTGGTTGATAAAAGTAGCCACAAAATTCTCGAAGTCATTAAACACGTTGGTTTTTCACAAAATAGCTACCGCACCTTGCTTCCTGGATCGACCTATATCGCTCCGCCAAGTACGGAATCTCTCAATCCTTTTACTATCAAGGACGAGAAACTCTTTGAAATCCTGCAAACACAGGAAACGACAGCTAAAAATCTTCAAAGCCTCTTTCAAGGTCTGGGACGCGATACGGCAAATGAATTGGAAAGGATTCTGGTTAGTGATAAACTGTCTACTTTCCGTACCTTTTTCCATCAAGAAACCCAGCCATGCTTGACTGAGACATCCTTCAGTCCAGTTCCTTTTAAAAATCAAGTAGGAGAGCCTTTTACCAGTCTTTCTGATTTGCTGGACACCTACTATAAGGACAAGGCAGAACGCGACCGCGTCAAACAGCAAGCCAGTGAACTCATTCGTCGTGTTGAAAATGAACTTCAGAAAAACCGACATAAGCTGAAAAAACAGGAAAAAGAGTTACTGGCGACAGACAACGCTGAAGAATTTCGTCAAAAAGGAGAATTGCTGACAACCTTCCTCCACCAAGTGCCTAACGACCAAGACCAGGTTATCCTAGACAACTACTACACCAACCAACCTATCACGATTGCGCTTGATAAGGCCTTGACTCCCAACCAAAATGCCCAACGCTATTTTAAACGGTATCAGAAACTCAAAGAAGCTGTCAAATACTTGACTGATCTGATTGAGGAAACCAAGGCCACTATTCTCTATCTGGAAAGTGTAGAAACCGTCCTCAACCAAGCTGGGCTGGAAGAAATCGCTGAAATCCGTGAAGAATTGATTCAAACTGGCTTTATCCGCAGAAGACAGCGGGAGAAAATCCAGAAACGCAAAAAACCAGAACAATATCTAGCAAGCGATGGCAAAACCATCATCTATGTCGGCCGAAACAACCTACAAAACGAGGAGCTAACCTTTAAAATGGCACGCAAAGAGGAACTTTGGTTCCATGCCAAGGACATTCCTGGAAGCCACGTTGTCATCTCAGGCAATCTTGACCCATCTGATGAAGTCAAGACAGAAGCAGCAGAACTAGCTGCCTACTTCTCTCAAGGTCGCCTGTCAAATCTGGTGCAGGTAGATATGATTGAAATCAAGAAACTCAACAAACCAACTGGTGGAAAACCCGGCTTTGTCACCTACACAGGACAAAAGACCCTCCGTGTCACACCAGACCCAGAAAAAATCGCATCCATGAAAAAATCCTGATTTTACTTAAAATCAGGATTTTTAACATACTATTCACTCAAATCATATCCAATTATAGGACTAATCTTTGCCACCTAGTTTCTCATTGATTTTCATCATCACACTAGCAATTTTTTCACCCCAATAAGGGTCTGAGGCATATTCTACATTCATACCAGACGCCTTGTTTCCAAGGAAAGTTCTTCCCCTATCGATATAATTTTCCTTAATCCACTTGGTTGCACCTAAAATTCCCTTATCCACATCATCAAATGTCTTAGCAGAAAGGTAAGGGGTCGTATCATAGGCTGTAATGCCAAAGAAATTATTCTTATCTTTGGCAATTTTACTTCTTCCCCAGTCACTTTCTAGGGCACTATGGGCAAGGAGATAAAGGGCATTGATATGATAATGTTCTTCGGCTTCCTTAAAGGTAGTTCCCTTATTTTCCAAGAGACTATTGTCAATATTTAACAGACTAAATACCTTATCCAAATCTTCAGCACTATAGTTTGTAGCCTCTGTCAAATCTTTGAAAAGGAAGGGATTTTCAAGCTTAAAACCATCAAAATGCAGTCCATCTGCCGAATAATATTTCTTGCCTACTTCCATATCAGAAAAATGAGCAGCTACTGGGATACTAGCATTCTGAGCCACATAGTGATAAAAACGGTGCCCATCACTCTCATAATAAGGGATAAAGTCCTTACTAGCATCTAGCGCTTGTAAATCTTCTGTTTTCATATAGCCTGACAAACCAGAAATAGTAATAGCCAGGCGCTTGTCATCACTTTTTCTATCCTTATCTAGCCATACGACACTACCTTGCGATATATAGGAGAGCTTTTCACCATCTGCATCATAAACATTTGCTGTGACAGGTACTACTTGATAATAAGCAGCATTTTCGTTTGTAGCTTTTTCTCCAAGCCATTTACCGTCGCTTCCAAGCTGATAACCATCTACAGTCTCATTTTTCGCCATGTAGCCACCGGATTTGAAGTAGTACCAAGCTTGACTATGAGAATCGTAGACCCATTCTTTATCTGCCATTTTGCCATCAGATTTGAGATAAAACCAAGATTCCTTATCCCAAATCCATTCATTGACTGCCATGTAGCCACCGGATTTTAGATAATAATAGTGACCATTCTCGAAAATCCATTCTTTATCAGCATGGTTTCCATTTTCTTTGATGTAAAACCAAGATTGGTATTGTCTGTCAAAAAGCCAACCTTGCTGTACTTTGGCACCACTGGCATTCACATAAGCTTGATTAATCCACTGACTTGTCAGTAGATAACCACCGGATTTGAAATAATAATCCTTCCCTTTAATTTGGAGCCATTCTTTCTCTGCGTGCTGGCCATCTGCTTTGATATAAAACCAAGCATCGTATTGAGAATCATAGACCCAGTCTTCCATTACTTTGGCACCTGTTGCACCAACATAGGAAGTTCCTACCCAAGCATTTCTTTTCATCTTTCCATCTTGGTCAAGATAATAAAAGGCTCCCTTGTCTTCTACCCATTCTGATTTGGCCATATAGCCACCAGATTTGAGGTAAAAATAGTCGTCACCTTGCTTTAGCCATTCATTTTCAGCATAGTTAGCATCTGCTTTTATATAAAACCAAGATTGATAATGAGTATCAAAAACCCACTCATTCGCTGCTTGACTGCCATCTTCTTTCAGATACTGTTTTCCTTGCCAAGTACCATCACTAGCCATTGCACCCTCTGGACTAGCTAAGAAAAATAGCAGAGCTAAAAAAATAAATCTTACTTTCTTCATTAACCTTCTTCCTCTGTTCTTATTTATTTTATTGTACCAAAATTCTCCTAAATTCATATTACAAACTAATAAAAAATCAAGAACAGATTGATTGCAGGTTACCTCAGAGACTCTTTTACTTCCTGACGGAGTTCTTCCAGACTGCTAATACCGTATTTATCCATGACTTTTGGTAAATTTTCGATGATGTCAGGGCAGGCATAAGGATTGGTAAAGTTAGCTGTTCCAACTCCGATAGCAGATGCCCCAGCCAGATACATTTCTAGGGCAGCTTCAGCCGAATCCACTCCCCCCATTCCAATGATAGGCAGGTCTGTTGTTTGGGCTACTTGGCGGATGAGTTTGAGGGCTACTGGAAAGACTGCTGGACCTGACATTCCACCTGTTCCATTGGCCAAGATTGGTTTTCTGGTTTTGAGGTCAAAGCGCATTCCAACCAGAGTATTGATCATGGTCAAGCCACTTGCTCCCGCATCTTCTGCAGCTTTTGCGACAGTAACGATATCGGTCACACTCGGGGTTAATTTGACATAAACTGGCACTTCTGAGGCTTCCACAGCTGCTTTCACCACATCATAAGCCAAATCTGGATCTTGACCAATCAAAAGTCCATGATTACAGTGGTCAACATTGGGACAAGAAATATTGAGCTCGATAGCTTTTACATTAGTTGCCTTGGAAATCCCATGAGAAACAGCTGCATACTCTTGTTTTGAAAAACCAGCTACATTGGCAATAATAGGAAGATTTGGATATTCTCTTTCCAGCCAAGGTAGCTTTTCAGCCAAAACAACCTCTAAACCAGGATTTTGCAAGCCAATTGCATTGAGCATACCAGCAGGCGTCTCTGCCACTCTTGGAGTTGGATTCCCAAAACGTGGTTCAAGGGTTGTCGCCTTGATCATAATAGAACCTAAAAGGTCTAAATCATAGTACTTGGCATACTCTTGTCCAAAGCCAAAACAGCCTGATGCTGGAATAATCGGATTTTTCAAATCCAAACCAGGTAGAGACACTTGTAATCGATTTGTAGTCATAATTTTCTCCTTATAATACAACTGTTCCTGTGCGGAAAACAGGACCATCTTCACAGACGCGTTGGCTGACCGTCTCGCTTTCTGGTACTTTTAGAACACAGGCATAGCAAGCTCCCATCCCACAAGCCATACGAGATTCCAGAGATAAATAGGCTCTTGGGTGATCATCAAAGGTTTGATTGATATACTTCATCATTCCTGGAGCCCCACACGAGTAAACAGCATCAAACTGACTATCTAAATCATTGATAACAACGGAAACATTTCCCTTGATGCCATAAGAACCATCATCTGTCGTTACAAAGACCTGACCATACTGAGCCAATTCCGTTTTCAAAATAACAGCATCCTTATTAGCAAAACCGAGGACTGTCACTACTTTCACTCCACGTTCATGCAATTCCTTGGCCACCTCAAGCAAGGGTGGAACACCAATCCCACCACCAACAAGGAGAACCTGATTCTGCTCATCAAGGTCAGACAAGTCAAAACCATTTCCCTGAGGCCCCATCACATCAAGAGTGTCTCCCTGACTTAAGGTTGAAAAAATTGCAGTCCCAGCTCCCTCAATCCGGTAAATGAGATGACACTGCTTCTTAACCTTATCGATAGACGAAATTGAAATAGGACGACGCAAAAGATGGGCATCATCAGGCACACGCAGATGTAGAAATTGTCCTGCTCGCATGACTTCAACCATTTCTCCTTCTAAGACTAGTTCAAAGATTGCTGGCGCGATTTCCTCCTGTGCAACCACCTTCATGGTTTCCAAACGAATGGCACCCAAACGTTTCTTACATGTGGGATTCATGACTTTTCCTCCTTAAATTTTAAGGGGACCAGACAAAGAAAAGACCTTGCTAGTGCAAGGCCTCAGTTAAAATTGTACAACAGAAGAGAGCAAACTCAAAAGTCTCCTCTAGAAAATTGTACTATTCTTTTATCTGACACCTTGTGAGTCTCTCTGGACTCCCCTTAAAGGTTAAATTTTTATTAGTATACTCTTTCAGCTAAAAAAAGTCAAGTAGAAAAGGAACATTCTACTTGACCTCATGAGATTATTTTTCACGAATGACTTCGACCTTGTAGCCATCAGGGTCTTTGACAAAGTAATAGTTTGGTGTAGTTCCTGGTAGGCCATTTGGCTCAGTCACTTCATAGCCTTTTGCACTGTGCTCTTGATGAAGAACCTCAAGATCAGGTGTACTTAGGGCGATATGAGCAAAGCCATCTCCAACCACATAAGGGCCGTGATCGTAGTTATAAGTCAATTCCAACTCATAGTCATCACCCTCAAGACCTAGATAGACAATCGTGAAGGCATGATCTGGAAAATCTCTGCGACGCAATTCTTTAAAACCAAAAGCATCTTGATAGAATGCAATTGATTTTTCAAGATTTTCTACTCGCAAGCAAGTATGTAGCATTTTTGAAGCCATATTTTTCTCCTTTATTTTTAAAAAGACTGGACAATCCTCTTCCAGTCTCATCAGTTGTTATTTACCAAGTTTTGCTTTAGCTGCATCTGCAAGAGCTGTGAAAGCTGCTGCATCGTTAACAGCCAAGTCAGCAAGCATTTTACGGTTAACTTCGATCTCAGCCAATTTCAAACCATGCATCAATTGTGAGTATGAAAGTCCGTTCATACGAGCTGCCGCGTTGATACGAGTGATCCACAATTTGCGGAAGTCACGTTTTTTCTGACGACGATCACGGTATGCATAGTAGTAAGAGTTCATTACTTGTTCTTTTGCAGTACGGAACAAGATGTGTTTAGCTCCATAGTAACCTTTTGCTAATTTAAGAATACGTTTACGACGTTTGCGTGATACAACGCCACCTTTAACACGTGCCATGTTTTATTTCCTCCAAATATTTCCTAGAATTATTTACTTACAGTCAAGCTATTATTTCAAGCGAGTAAGCATTGCTTTGATACGTTTGTAATCTCCTGAATGCACCATAGATGCTTTACGAAGATGACGACGTTGTTTCTTAGTTTTTCCGTGGAAACGGTGAGAAGTATAAGCACGGAAACGTTTAAGTCCACCAGAACCTGTACGTTTGAAACGTTTAGCTGATGCGCGGTGTGTTTTTTGTTTTGGCATGATTTTTTCTCCTTTATTTAACTTTCTGACAATTATTTTTTGTCAGTCGCTGGCGCCAATTGCATGAACATTTGACGTCCATCCATTTTAGCACGTTGTTCGATGATGGCAATATCTTGAGTTGCTTCAGCAAACTCGGCTAAAACTTTTGCACCAATCTCTTTATGGGTAATCATACGACCCTTAAAGCGAATAGATACCTTAACTTTATTTCCTTTTTCAAGGAACTTACGTGCATTACGAAGTTTTGTATCAAAGTCACCCTTGTCAATTGTTGGACTTAGACGAACTTCTTTCACAGTAACAACGCTTTGTTTTTTACGTTGTTCTTTTTGCTTCTTCTGGTACTCAAATTTGAACTTACCGTAGTCCATAATTTTTGCAACAGGCGGTTTGGCTTGGGGTTGAATCAATACTAGGTCAACATTAGCGTTATCAGCCAAAGCTTGCGCTTCACTGAGTGGCTTGATGCCTAGCTGTTCTCCCTCAAGACCAATCAAGCGAACTTCACGTACACGAATCTCATCATTGATGAATAAGTCTTGCTTTGCTATGGTTTTCACCTCTTTTGTTTTATTAGAGAAAAACAATAGCGGACTCGTAAATATACAAGCCCGCACGTTATGATAGCGTTTCTTCGAAACTTTTCATCCGTAGGGCCAGGCAACTTAATGTCACAAGGCGAGAAGCTCTCACTTCTGCTTTTCTCAACTTTTATATGATACCAAGTTTTCTAGCTCTTGTCAAGATAAAAAGTTATTTTTTGAAAAGTTTGTGTTTGTATTTTGGTTTAGTTTTCGAATCAAAAAGAGAGAATCAAGTTGATTCCCTCTCTATGTTAGTTTTTACTTATTTTCCCTACCTATAGGAAAGCTAGAATCTATTAAAAACTTCCCTTTTACGTGAATTTCCCCATCTTTCGATAAATAAAATCCCCACTAACAAAAGGATAATCAAGTAAGGAAGTAAGACCATCCCCATGCTCCAATTTAGATCGACATTATCAATCTGCTTAGGTAATCTTCCAGATAAAATCTCCACTGAACGCAAGTAAGTAAAGGGAATCAGATGTGCAATCCTTTGAAGAGGCTGAATGGTTTGGATGCCAAACAATAAGCCAACAATCCCAATGAGTGAAAGAAAAAGGACAGGCATTTTTTGCTTGAAAAAGTAAGCAATCAAATACACGACTTCCACAATGACGATAAAGGCTAAGAAAGCTAAGAACAAGCCAGGAAATAACACATCTTGTATCTTTCCAATAGTTACCTCTTGATTCACTAAGCTATAAATTGGGTAGGGATAATCTAACTGTCCAAAACCACTTATCAGACTTCCCGCTAGAAAAGAAAATCCGCTGATTCCGATAAACAGCACAGTTACATAGCCTACTCCAACTCCAAGAGAGGACATGGCAAATGCCACTTTTGAAAAAGGATATAACTGAGCTGTGTCCAGATGATTTTGATATCTTTCTGCAAATAGTTGCGTTAGCATAAAAATAATAGCAACCACAAACAAGCTTGGGATGATAGCCTCTAAAATCCAGACAATCTGGTCAATCCCGTGGGTCGGAAACTCCAAAGTATGTGCTTTTATGTTCAAGGGATACAGGGCTTGGTAAATCTTTCGTTGGCGGTCAACCGCCATTTTAAAGTCAGAGCTAGCAGTCGGTTCATTTGACATAACTTCATAATTCTTCTCTTCATCTTGCCACTGCAAATAATAGGCTTCTTTCCATCGTCCTTCTTTTAGTAAATTCAAAATTTCTTTCTTTTGCGTTAAAAAATTTTTTTGCAAGTCTAAATTACTTTTAACACTCTGGTATTCCTCCGAGCTGGTGTCAGACATTTGGGAAAGCTTCACTTCATTTTCATTGATGATTCTCTCATATTTTACAACACTGGTTTCCAACTCGCTCTCCAAGCTGTGTGAGTTTGCAGTCTGACTATTTAAATAAAAGGTAACACCGAGTACAGATGCAAATAAAAGTAAGATAAACCAGTTTAAACGACTTTTGAAAACTTTCTTTAATAAAAATAGGCTAATATCTTTCATAACGGAACCTCTTCTATCTGCCCCTGATGAATGGTTATTACTCTATCGCAGACATCAACCAACTCTTCCTTATAGTGGGAACTTAAAAGAACCAGCTGTTCTTGTCTATCGATTTGTGCTAGCCTATCAAAAAACTTCTGTCGATAATACTCATCTAAGCCATTTGTAATCTCATCCATAAGCCAGCATTTGGCCTGACTGAGGAAATACATGGCAATCACCAAGCGTTGCTTCATGCCTAAGGAATACTTGCGAATGGGAAGGCTGACATAGTCCGACATTTCCCAATAGGCAATTTCATCCCTCAAGTTCAGACCTGACTTCCAGATGTTTTTGATAAGACGAAGGTAGTCCATCCCACTTAAGTTTCCATCCAGCCATTCAACGCTCTCATAATAAAATAAAGAAGGAGGAGCTGCGATATGTCCACTACTTATGGGAATTAAGTTGCTAATGGTGCGGAACAGGGTCGTCTTTCCAGAGCCATTGATAGCAAGAACGCCATAAATACTGCCCTTTTCAAAGGTGAAATCTACATCTTGTAAGATGACTTGTCGCGTTTTTAAGGTCACATGAGTAAGCTGTAACATATCCAGTCCTCCTTTTTCTCACTCTTTAAGGATCAATAGCCTCCTTTGTAATGGTTTACTACCTCATAACGATCGTAGTTCCAGCCTCCGCCAACTTTATACTCAGAATAGCTATAATAACGAGACCATTCCGGAATGACAATATATCCATATCTGTGGTAATTCATACTAGACCTATAGTAGGTATTCCAATCATAGCGATAACTTTTAAGAACGGTCTTAGCAGATACACTAGACTGAAGAAGACCAATAGATTATAAACTAACTAATTAAACGATTTTTGCTAATTTTTAATGATTTTATATCATCAATATCGAAGACGCTTTCATTATATCGTTTTTATCATTATTATGCAACAGATTTTTAGTTTATTTTACTACTAGACTTCCTGCAAAACTAGAATCCTAGTTCATGATTGATAATACCAGCAATCAAATTCATTCGTAATCCGAAGCGTTTACGATGATTTCGATAGGTTGTTGAAAACATTTTAAACGTTTTTACTGTGGCAAAAATATTCTCAACCTTGCTGCTCTCCTTAGATAGTGCATGGTTACAGGCTTTGTCTTCAAGAGTTAATGGCTTAAGTTTACTTGATTTCCTCGGAGTTTGTGCTTGAGGATATATCTTCATGAGTCCTTGATAAGCACTGTCAGCCAAGATTTTACCAGCTTGTCCGATATTTCTGCGACTCATTTTGAACAACTTCATATCGTGACAATAGTTCACAGTGATCTCCAAAAAACAATTCTCCCTTGACTTGTGACAATCGCTTGAACCTTCATAGCGCGGCATTTCTTTTTACCAGAATCATTCGCTAATTGTTTTTTAAGGCGATGGATTTTTACTTCCGTCGCATCAATCATTACCGTGTCCTCAGAACTGAGAGGAGTTCTTGAAATCGTAAAACCACTTTGAACAAGAGTTACTTCAACCCATTGACTCCGATGGGTTAAGTTGCTTTCGTGAATACCAAAATCAGCCGCAATTTGTTCATAAGTGCGGTATTCTCGCACATATTGAAGAGTGGCCATAAGAAGGTCTTCTAGGCTTAATTTGAGTTTTCGTCCCCCTTTTGCGTGTTTACCTTGATAAGCTGTTTTTAATACAGCTAACATCTCTTCAAAAGTCGTGCGCTGAACACCAACCAGGAGCTTAAATCGTGCATCAGTTAGTTGTTTACTTGCTTCATAATTCATAGAACTATTCTACCATATATTGTTTCGCAATATTGTTTCGCAGGAAGTCTAATCAAACAGGATATCCTGTTGAAACGGAACTAGCGAGTCTAACAATCATCTCTGATAAATCAGTCGATGGCGAAATCTGAACGACTCGACTCTTTGGAGAAAGACATGCTTCTATCCTCTGGCAAGTCGAAAGTTTTGAGGGCATCGAAGCCATCCTCATCGATAAAGAAGGTCACCTAAGCTGTTCTTCAGGAATTCCTACTCTATAGAGACAACTGTTTCAATGGAGTTTTAAAATTGTATTATGTAAAAAGAGAAAGGAAATCTCATGTTATAGTCATTTAGTTTTAAAAAAGAAAGAATACATATTATGAATTTGGGTCATCAAGACTACGGCCATGTAATCCTTTTTCACGTTGTACCTGACGTAGTTTTTCTGGTGTAACATCATTACCTTCTTCGTCCACAATTTTGATTCCCTCAATGTGGTGACGAACAGAGCGACGATAACCTTCAATGTACTCCTCACGTAGTTTAGCTTGTTCCACTTTTTCTTCTGGTGTCAAGCCTTCTGCTTTTTTCTTTTTGGCAAGCTCATTGATACGATCAATTTTTTTAGGATCCATGTTTCTCTCCTTTATGATAAGATTTAATCCGTTTAACAGATTTTATTTGGTATTGATTTGGTTAAAACGTGCAAGTTTAGCTGCTTTCTTGGTTAATTGAGACAAGATTGCCAAACGATTTTGACGGACTGCTTCATTTTCAGCCATAACCATGGTATTCTCAAAGAAAGCATCAATGACTGGACTAAGCGCAAAGAGCTGTTTCAATTGCTGACTGGCAGTCCCTGACAAAACGAGTGATTCTACTGCTTCTGCCAAGGTTTTCTCTTCTTCATTCTCAAAGAGAGCTGAATCAACTGTAGCAACCCCTTCTGCCTTCTCAGCCAAGTTAAAGGCACGAGAAAGTGATTCAACAGATGGTTTAAAGTCTTCTTCCTTGCTTGCTTCTACGAGAGCACTTGCTGCTTCCAACATATCTGCCACAACAAAGTTTGATCCTGCAAGAACGGCTTCCTTGATATCTTTTGGAGTAGATCCCATCATCTTATCAACACGAGCTTTGATAAAGTCCATCACTTCTGCCTTATTTTCATAAGTCAAACTATCGAAATTCAAAGCATAAAGGCTATCAATCAGTTCATCCATAGCAATGTGCCAACCAAGGGTATCCAAGATACGAACCACACCTTGGGTCGCGCGACGAAGGGCATAAGGGTCATTAGAACCTGATGGGATCAAACCTACTGAGAAGAAACTTAAAATCGTATCTAATTTGTCTGCAATAGCAAGTACTGCACCGACCTTGCTCACTGGAAGATCGCCGTCAGCAGATGTAGGCATGTAGTGTTCCCGAATAGCAGCTGCCACTGCTGGAGTTTCACCAGCAAGAAGGGCATATTTCTCCCCCATAATTCCTTGGAGCTCGTCAAATTCACCAACCATACCTGTCAACAAGTCAAACTTGTAAATGGCTGCTGCACGAGCTAGGTCAACTGTTTCATCCGCTGATAAACCTGCTTTTTCTGCCAAAAGTACAGCGATTTGACCCGTACGAATCATGTGTTCACGAAGGGAACCAATCTTCTCGTGGAAAGTGACATTGTTTAATTTTTCAACAAGGTCAGAAATCACCAATTTTTGGTCTTCACGCCAGAAGAATTCTCCGTCTTCCAAGCGGGCTACCAAGACTTTTTCATTTCCTTTGATGACATTTTCCAAATGTTCTGCGTTTCCGTTACGAACAGAAATGAAGTTTGGCAAGAGTTTACCATCTTGATCACGGACAACAAAGTAACGTTGGTGTTCCTTCATTGAAGTCACCAAAACTTCTTCTGGAACTTCAAGGTATTTAGCATCAAAACTTCCCATAAAGGCAGTTGGGTATTCAACCAAGTTCAAGACTTCATTCAGCAAATCAGCGTCAATCTCGATACCTACACCATGCTCAGCTTCGATTGCCTTGATTTGGTCAACAATCATTTGCTCACGTTCACGTGGATCTGCAATTACAAACTGACGACGAAGGTCTTCTTCATAGCTCAAGGCTGACTGAATCTTGGTTTCTTGTCCCAAGAAACGATGGCCACGGCTCACACGCTCTCCCCTAATATCAAGGAAATCCAAATCAAACTCTTCTTCATCTAAAAGAACTGTTAAAGTGTGAACAGGACGAATGTATTCAAAGCTATTTCCAGCCCAGTGCATGCTGACAGGGAAAGTCAATGACTTCAAGACATCTACAACACCAGGAACAATGGCTTCAACTGCTTGACCAACTTCCTCCTTAGTGACATAGACATATTCTTCACCCTTGATTTCACGGAATTCGATATCTTCAACAGTCAATCCTTTTCCACGGACAAATCCTTGAGCTGCTTTGGTGAAATTTCCATCACTATCCAAGGCAATTTTCTTTGCTGGACCCTTGAAATCTTCTGTCAAATCAGACTGTTTGTCTGCAAGACCAGTTACACGAACAGCCAAACGACGTGGTGTTGAGAAGGTTTGAATAGCTTCAAAAGACAAGCGGTTTTCCTTGAGGAAGGCTGCTATTTTTTCTCCTAGTTGTTTTTCACTTGGTGTGACAACGTAGGCTGGTAATTCTTCAAGACCGAGTTCTACTAATAAGTTTTTTGTCATGTTTTTTCTCCGAAAAGTATCTTTTTATTTTCCAGTTTGCCTTATGTGATTGGCACGCAAGCAACCAACTTCGTTGTTTCATTGCTAAAATTGGAGCCAAAAGTCTCCAATTTTGCCTAGTATCCTTAGTTTCACTAAGGATACCTTCATCACTGCGGCAACTGGCTCAGGGCTCACTCTGTTCGCCCATTTTCGTAATTTGTCACTCTCTTTATTCTGCGTCTTCTGCTAGGAGTTTAGCTCTTGTTTCTTCATCCAAAAGTGGGTAGCCTAGGCGTTTGCGTTCTGCGACAAAGGTTTTGGCTACGACACGGGCCAAGTTACGGATACGAGCGATATAGCCTGCGCGCTCTGTTACAGATACGGCACCACGCGCATCAAGCAGGTTAAAGGTATGTGAACATTTGAGAACATAGTCATAGGCAGGGTGAACTAAGCCTTCTTCTAATGCACGACCAGCTTCTTTTTCAAACTTATCAAAATTTTCAAGCAACATTTCTTGATCTGAAATTTCAAATGAATATTTTGAGTGTTCGTACTCAGGCTGGATAAAGATTTCTCCGTATTTTACACCATCAGCCCACTCGATATCATAGACAGAGTCTACTTCTTGAATGTAAGAAGCCAAGCGCTCCAAACCATAGGTAACTTCCGCAGTCACAGGGCTAGTTGCCAATCCACCGACTTGTTGGAAATAAGTGAACTGAGTGATTTCCATTCCGTCAAGCCAAACTTCCCAACCAAGACCAGCTGAACCAGTTGATGGGTTTTCCCAGTTGTCCTCAACAAAACGAATATCGTGCTCCAAAGGATTGATTCCCAATTTTTCCAAAGACTCAAGGTAAAGTTCTTGGATATTTGATGGAGAAGGCTTCATGACCACCTGGAATTGGTGGTGTTGGTAGAGACGGTTAGGGTTTTCCCCATAACGACCGTCAGCAGGACGACGTGATGGCTCTACATAAGCTGCATTCCATGGCTCAGGTCCGATAGCACGAAGGAAAGTGTAAGGACTCATTGTTCCCGCACCTTTTTCATTATCATAAGCCTGCATAAGCATACAACCTTGGTCATTCCAAAATTGTTGCAAAGTAAGGATGATTTCCTGGAAAGTCAATTTCTTAGACATTGTTTACTCCTTTAGTTTTTATATTTCTTTTTCAATTAATTTCTGCTGAACAAACCAATCTAACAAGGGAAAAGTTTTTTCTGTATTTGCCCATAAATGATAAGAATCTAAGACCGCTTGTACACTACCTAAATTTTCTACCAACTTATCTACTGTCAAAAAGCTGCGCCAGTATTCATAAAAAATACTTGCATAGTTCTTATCATAAGTCGAAGAACCAAAATCATTCAATGAATGCCAACCATACTTCTTCTGAAAAAGTTCTACGAGAGATTGATTACAAATTTTTTCCGCTTGAAATTCCTCTTCTGTCAAGAAATACTTGCGACTAATATATTCAACCATCCCCTCTTCGAACCAGATATAAGAGTCATAACCATCAAAATCATCTAAAAAATGCTCCGACCAATGAGCTAGCTCATGTCCTACAATCTGTAAGAGGAAATTTTCAGATAAAGAATGATAGTGACTTTCTATTGCTTGAGTTTGCTGAGAACACTTGTAGTCCATCAACTGATACAAATATAACTCTTTCCAAACAGCTAAATCAGGCGTCATAACCATTCGTCTATTATTTGTATAGGCTGGAACAGCGCTTTCCCTAATAATCTGTGTAGCAGCATTAAAATCTGACCAAATAACGGCTTGCGGTAAATCACAGACTGCAAGTTCATTCTTTAAAAAAGATTGATAATCTTTCAACTTTTCAGTATTTCTTACTACAAAATCACGAAATGTAGCTAGTTGACTATCGTCTTTTACAAGATAAAGGTTTTCCACGTCTCTCCTTTCTTTCACACAATAGACTGAATAAGCAAAAGAACCGCGTCCGACAATCCTAGGTTGATTTAACCTAGGGGCGTCAGAAACGCGGTTCCACCCTAATTTATTACTTCATTGTTTTTGAAAATACTACAGAAAGCGCCAGCACTTTATTTTGCCCTACTTGGCTCCCACTATCCCAAGCTCGCTTGAAGAACGCCATAAGACTTTCTTTCCTGCTGACTATTATATCAAAAATTAGAACAATGTACAATTCTTTTTATGATTTTCTAAAAATCCACATCATCAACTCGTGGAGCACCAGAATGAACAGCAATCGCTTTTAAGGTTTCACGCTCCTCATGGCTCAATTCAATTCCAAAGCAATCAAGATTAGCCTGAATACGAGAGGCTGTGACAGATTTTGGAAGTGGTAGAAATCCTTCTGCCAAGCTCCAGGCCAAGGCTATCTGAGCAACAAACTTTCCATGATTTGCTGCGATTTCTTGGACTTCCTTACTATCAAATAGTTCTCCCTGACCAAAAGGGCCCCAAGCTTCCAATAAAATTCCTTTTTCTCGACAGTAATCTACGACTTCCTCTTGATACACACCTGGCGCCAAGCGAACTTGATTGACCGCTGGAAGAATTTTTGCTGTTTCAAACAAGGCATCCAAATGATGGGGAAGAAAATTGCTAACGCCGATAGCACGGATCTTGCCTTCTTGATAGAGGTCTTCCATCGCTCTCCAGACCTCAGCATTTCGGATTTTCCATGCGTCATTTTCTCTAAGCGGTTTTGGATTTGGCCAATGAATCAAATACAGATCCAAATAATCCAAGCCCAACTTCGCTAAAGACTCTGCAAAAGCCTGACGAGCTTGCTCATAGGTTTGTTGGCTATTCCACAGCTTGGTAGTTACGAACAATTCCTCTCGTGGAACTCCGCTATCTTTGATTGCTTGACCAACACTTTCTTCATTCTGATAAATCGCCGCCGTATCAATATGACGATAACCAGCCTTCAAGGCTTCTAACACTGCACGATAGGCTTCTTCTCCATCCTTAGCCTTAAAAGTTCCAAATCCTAGAACTGGAATTTCTACTCCATTATTTAATTGATAGGTATTCATATGCTTCTCCTTCTATTTTATTTATCATTTATAGCATAATTTTTTTGCTAATTAGTACTATCTTTTGTAAAAAATAAGTCTATCACATATCTGACAGAACCTATTTTTTCTTGCTTATTCATCACGGCTATAATACAGTTCATGAGGTTTTAGGCGAGTATTGAGCATCTCTGGTATGGTCACAAAGGTATAACCCTGATTTTTCAAATACTCAATGACCCTTGGCAAGGCATTGACTGTCGGACTGTGAATATCATGCATCAGAACGATAGAGCCGTTAGCTACTTGATGCTGAATTTCTGTCAAAATAGATGCTTCATTTTTACTCTTCCAGTCCAGACTATCCACATCCCACATGATAAAGCTCAAATCGAGGCTATTGCGAATGTCGTCTGTAATGGCTCCATAAGGCGGACGCATGAGTTTTGAACTAGAACCCAGCGCCTTAGTTAGCGCATCCTCAGTATCAGTAATTTGTTTTTTAGCTTCATCAAGAGAGAGTTGCGAGAGAATCGGATGGCTCCAACTATGGTTTCCAACAACATGACCTTCAGATTTTATCCTTTTCACCAAGTCCTCATTCCCAGAAACATTTTTCCCAAGCACAAAGAAAGTGGCTTTAACACCATATTTAGCTAGAGTCTCTAATACCTGCGGAGTCGTTGCTGGATTTGGACCATCATCAAAGGTTAGAGCGACAACTTTTTGATGTTTCTTATCAAAATAAGACTGGTACAAGGCCGCATCTTTTTCGAGTAAGTACGAAGATTGGATAACATCAAAGAAAGTAGATACTGGTAAGGCTATCTCTTCTAAATTTTCAACCGCAGGACTCGGATAAAGGATAATCTGACTATCCTTATAATCAAAATTCCATGCAGATAAGTCTTGGTCAGAGAAGCTTTTTACAATCTGCTCACTCTGGTTTTGCTCTATTTTTTTATCCTCTATAAAGGAGGTCAATTCTTTTATCAGCTGTCCCTTAGCCTTACTAGCATCTGAAAAGAGTTGGTCAAGTGTAAAAGGTTGCCCATCTTCTGTTAAGTGAACCTTTCCTAGACTGGTCTTTTCAGTCTCTTCAACCTTAAAATCAACTAAATCATAGATTTGTTTGGTCGCATTACGATTGACGACTCCCTTTAAACCTGACTCTCCTTGCTCTGTATAGTAGAAAACAAGATTGTCCTTACTTTCTAGCTTGTCCTTAATGTCTTTATTTATCAGCTCCCTAACAGAGGAAATCACTTGCTCACCTTGGAGAGGATAATAGGCAATCACTTCGGCTTGACCCTTACGAAAATGCTCCTTCTGATTTCCCTCACTTAATTGATCGTCTTTCTCTTTTTTGAGCGATTCAATCTTTTGCTCAAAACTTTTTTGCTGATACATTTTAAAAGCAATAAATCCGCCTAATAGGCAAATAGAAATTGCTAAAATACCAATCAAAGCCAATAATATATGTCTCTTTTTCCCGTGTCTGCCACGTCCCAGTCTACTTTTATTCATATTTATATCATAACAAATTTAAGCAATAATTTCAATGATACAGTTTGGCAATCCACAATTCCTCTAGCAAGCCAAAGCATCTCACATCAACTAGATCAGCCCTATCTATAGGAACCATCTAGTTTTCTATCTATGGAATTTCTAGTAGATTGAAGCTAGAATAGACACCGTCACTTCTAAAAACATTCTGAGAAATTGATTTATTTTTCCCAGTCGATTTATCCTCAAACATCCCTATACCTCTGATATTTTCTTGATAATACTATATACCCAGACACTTGTAGTTTTACCTTCAGCTAGTAATGTTGACTTTTCTTCTTCAGATAATTTTTTCCGTAAGTAGTCAATCTGCTGAGAAGTAATGTTCTCTTTCCCCATTGCCTTGACAGATTGTATCACCATTGCAGTTAAGGTTGACATATTTGAAATATCTCCATTATTTCTATGCTTAAATTCTATTCTTGCCTTACCAACATTAAAACTGGCATATCTTCCATCTGATATATAGATCCATTTTGCTGGTACCTGCGTAGATAGACCAAGTAAATTAAGGGCTGTGTTTCCCGATGGAGCAATGGTCCAATTATATTTTCTAGCAATAGCATCAGCAACTTCATCCACAGAGGCCATTGCATACTCTCCAATCAGTTCTATATATTTTGGTTTATAATAAATACCTTTCAAAATGCGAGTAACCTTTTTGTCTTTTACAAGACGATTTAATGTACTACGAACAGTTTCATATCCTACAATTTCAAAGAAATCATTTGCTATAAAAACTTGATTCGATTCAAAATTTTCTATCCTGTTTACTATTTCCTGCTTATCGTTCATCTATCGCACCTCCTTTGCACCGAATATGATGCTATTTTGGGTGCGAGAGTCATTTTATCAAGAGGGAACAGACCTCTTACAATTTCTTATGTAACATCTCTATCTATTTTATCCCATTTCTTATTTCAGTAATCGCTTGATTATAAAAATCAGGATAGTCAGCCGTATTTATTTCTTTTATATTGTAAAATGAAATAAGAATAGGACGATTCGATCAGGACAGTCAAATCGATTTCTAACAATGTTTTAGAAGTAGAGGCGCACTATTCTAGTTTCAATCTACTATAATAGAAATTACTTTGACTTTCCTGACTGATTTGTTTAGTTCTTATTTCATTCAGATATGCTATGCATTAACCAATAGCGGATACCTACGGAGAACTTGCCACTCAGATGTAGGACCTGCCCATCATACAAAAAAACAGACTTCATCCCACAAAGAGATAAAATCTGTTACTATTTTCTACACGATATTTCCTAATTTTTAATCCAGCAGTTGGTCTACTTGGCTGATGACTCGCTCGGTAAAGGGCTTGTTGCCAAAAAACTCCAACCACGGCTTGCGAACCTCGTCTTTGCTGGTTTCTCTGTATTTTTTAGGTCTTATTTATGATGCTCTTTCAATAGTTCTTCAAACTCAGCCACAGTCATGCCTAATTTCTCACTCGCAACCTCAGGTGTTAGAAGACCTTGACGAACTAGATTTGCTAAACTTACTTTTAATCCCTGTTCGATGCCTTCAGCTCGTCCACGTTCAAGACCGCGCT
>NZ_VMMQ01000041.1:0-5130 GCF_013277295.1 Streptococcus sp. 477 | reverse complement strand
TGGGAGTTAACGGGATCGAACCGCTGACCCTCTGCTTGTAAGGCAGATGCTCTCCCAGCTGAGCTAAACTCCCTAGAGCTAAGCGACTTCCCTATCTCACAGGGGGCAACCCCCAACTACTTCCGGCGTTCTAGGGCTTAACTTCTGTGTTCGGCATGGGTACAGGTGTATCTCCTAGGCTATCGTCACTTAACTCTGAGTAATACCTACTCAAAATTGAATATCTATTCAAACCAAGAAAACCGTTCGCTTTCGTATTCTCAGTTACTTTGGATAAGTCCTCGAGCTATTAGTATTAGTCCGCTACATGTGTCGCCACACTTCCACTTCTAACCTATCTACCTGATCATCTCTCAGGGCTCTTACTGATATATAATCATGGGAAATCTCATCTTGAGGTGGGTTTCACACTTAGATGCTTTCAGCGTTTATCCCTTCCCTACATAGCTACCCAGCGATGCCTTTGGCAAGACAACTGGTACACCAGCGGTAAGTCCACTCTGGTCCTCTCGTACTAGGAGCAGATCCTCTCAAATTTCCTACGCCCGCGACGGATAGGGACCGAACTGTCTCACGACGTTCTGAACCCAGCTCGCGTGCCGCTTTAATGGGCGAACAGCCCAACCCTTGGGACCGACTACAGCCCCAGGATGCGACGAGCCGACATCGAGGTGCCAAACCTCCCCGTCGATGTGAACTCTTGGGGGAGATAAGCCTGTTATCCCCAGGGTAGCTTTTATCCGTTGAGCGATGGCCCTTCCATACGGAACCACCGGATCACTAAGCCCGACTTTCGTCCCTGCTCGAGTTGTAGCTCTCGCAGTCAAGCTCCCTTATACCTTTACACTCTGCGAATGATTTCCAACCATTCTGAGGGAACCTTTGGGCGCCTCCGTTACCTTTTAGGAGGCGACCGCCCCAGTCAAACTGCCCGTCAGACACTGTCTCCGATAGGGATCACCTATCTGGGTTAGAGTGGCCATAACACAAGGGTAGTATCCCAACAGCGTCTCCTTCGAAACTGGCGTCCCGATTTCGTAGACTCCTACCTATCCTGTACATGTGGCACAGACACTCAATATCAAACTGCAGTAAAGCTCCATGGGGTCTTTCCGTCCTGTCGCGGGTAACCTGCATCTTCACAGGTACTAAAATTTCACCGAGTCTCTCGTTGAGACAGTGCCCAAATCATTACGCCTTTCGTGCGGGTCGGAACTTACCCGACAAGGAATTTCGCTACCTTAGGACCGTTATAGTTACGGCCGCCGTTTACTGGGGCTTCAATTCATACCTTCGCTTACGCTAAGCACTCCTCTTAACCTTCCAGCACCGGGCAGGCGTCACCCCCTATACATCATCTTACGATTTAGCAGAGAGCTGTGTTTTTGATAAACAGTTGCTTGGGCCTATTCACTGCGGCTGACTTAAAGTCAGCACCCCTTCTCCCGAAGTTACGGGGTCATTTTGCCGAGTTCCTTAACGAGAGTTCTCTCGCTCACCTGAGGCTACTCGCCTCGACTACCTGTGTCGGTTTGCGGTACGGGTAGAGTATGTTTAAACGCTAGAAGCTTTTCTTGGCAGTGTGACGTCACTAACTTCGCTACTAAACTTCGCTCCCCATCACAGCTCAATGTTATAGAACTAAGCATTTAACTCAATTCACACCTCACTGCTTAGACAGACACTTCCAATCGTCTGCTTTAGTTAGCCTACTGCGTCCCTCCATCACTACATACTCTAGTACAGGAATATCAACCTGTTGTCCATCGGATACACCTTTCGGTCTCTCCTTAGGTCCCGACTAACCCAGGGCGGACGAGCCTTCCCCTGGAAACCTTAGTCTTACGGTGGACAGGATTCTCACCTGTCTTTCGCTACTCATACCGGCATTCTCACTTCTATGCGTTCCAGCACTCCTCACGGTATACCTTCATCACACATAGAACGCTCTCCTACCATACCTATAAAGGTATCCACAGCTTCGGTAAATTGTTTTAGCCCCGGTACATTTTCGGCGCAGGGTCACTCGACTAGTGAGCTATTACGCACTCTTTGAATGAATAGCTGCTTCTAAGCTAACATCCTAGTTGTCTGTGCAACCCCACATCCTTTTCCACTTAACAATTATTTTGGGACCTTAGCTGGTGGTCTGGGCTGTTTCCCTTTCGACTACGGATCTTAGCACTCGCAGTCTGACTGCCGACCATAATTCTTTGGCATTCGGAGTTTATCTGAGATTGGTAATCCGGGATGGACCCCTCACCCAAACAGTGCTCTACCTCCAAGAATCTCTAATGTCGACGCTAGCCCTAAAGCTATTTCGGAGAGAACCAGCTATCTCCAAGTTCGTTTGGAATTTCTCCGCTACCCACAAGTCATCCAAGCACTTTTCAACGTGCCCTGGTTCGGTCCTCCAGTGCGTCTTACCGCACCTTCAACCTGCTCATGGGTAGGTCACATGGTTTCGGGTCTACGTCATGATACTAAGGCGCCCTATTCAGACTCGGTTTCCCTACGGCTCCGTCTCTTCAACTTAACCTCGCATCATAACGTAACTCGCCGGTTCATTCTACAAAAGGCACGCTCTCACCCATTAACGGGCTCGAACTTGTTGTAGGCACACGGTTTCAGGTTCTATTTCACTCCCCTCCCGGGGTGCTTTTCACCTTTCCCTCACGGTACTGGTTCACTATCGGTCACTAGGGAGTATTTAGGGTTGGGAGATGGTCCTCCCAGATTCCGACGGGATTTCACGTGTCCCGCCGTACTCAGGATACTGCTAGGTACAAAGACTATTTTAAATACGAGGCTATTACTCTCTTTGGCTGATCTTCCCAAATCATTCTTCTATAATCTTTGAGTCCACATTGCAGTCCTACAACCCCGAAGAGTAAACTCTTCGGTTTGCCCTCCTGCCGTTTCGCTCGCCGCTACTAAGGCAATCGCTTTTGCTTTCTCTTCCTGCAGCTACTTAGATGTTTCAGTTCACTGCGTCTTCCTCCTCACATCCTTAACAGATGTGGGTAACAGGTAGTACCTGTTGGGTTCCCCCATTCGGAAATCCCTGGATCATCGCTCACTTACAGCTACCCAAGGCATATCGTCGTTTGTCACGTCCTTCTTCGGCTCCTAGTGCCAAGGCATCCACCGTGCGCCCTTATTAACTTAACCTTATTTTCTGACCTTTCAGTCATAAACTCTTATTAATACTACAGCGTTTTCGGTTTATTTTCTTGTTACTATTTGATATAGATATTCAATTTTCAATGTGCATTACTTGGTGATCTCTCACCAATGGAGCCTAGCGGGATCGAACCGCTGACCTCCTGCGTGCAAAGCAGGCGCTCTCCCAGCTGAGCTAAGGCCCCACAAGACCTCTCAAGACTAAACAAGACCAATGCGCAGTTCCTTTTCCTTAGAAAGGAGGTGATCCAGCCGCACCTTCCGATACGGCTACCTTGTTACGACTTCACCCCAATCATCTATCCCACCTTAGGCGGCTGGCTCCTTACGGTTACCTCACCGACTTCGGGTGTTACAAACTCTCGTGGTGTGACGGGCGGTGTGTACAAGGCCCGGGAACGTATTCACCGCGGCGTGCTGATCCGCGATTACTAGCGATTCCGACTTCATGTAGGCGAGTTGCAGCCTACAATCCGAACTGAGACTGGCTTTAAGAGATTAGCTTGCCGTCACCGACTTGCGACTCGTTGTACCAGCCATTGTAGCACGTGTGTAGCCCAGGTCATAAGGGGCATGATGATTTGACGTCATCCCCACCTTCCTCCGGTTTATTACCGGCAGTCTCGCTAGAGTGCCCAACTGAATGATGGCAACTAACAATAGGGGTTGCGCTCGTTGCGGGACTTAACCCAACATCTCACGACACGAGCTGACGACAACCATGCACCACCTGTCACCTCTGTCCCGAAGGAAAGCTCTATCTCTAGAGCGGTCAGAGGGATGTCAAGACCTGGTAAGGTTCTTCGCGTTGCTTCGAATTAAACCACATGCTCCACCGCTTGTGCGGGCCCCCGTCAATTCCTTTGAGTTTCAACCTTGCGGTCGTACTCCCCAGGCGGAGTGCTTAATGCGTTAGCTACGGCACTAAACCCCGGAAAGGGTCTAACACCTAGCACTCATCGTTTACGGCGTGGACTACCAGGGTATCTAATCCTGTTTGCTCCCCACGCTTTCGAGCCTCAGCGTCAGTTACAAGCCAGAGAGCCGCTTTCGCCACCGGTGTTCCTCCATATATCTACGCATTTCACCGCTACACATGGAATTCCACTCTCCCCTCTTGCACTCAAGTTAAACAGTTTCCAAAGCCTACTATGGTTAAGCCACAGCCTTTAACTTCAGACTTATCTAACCGCCTGCGCTCGCTTTACGCCCAATAAATCCGGACAACGCTCGGGACCTACGTATTACCGCGGCTGCTGGCACGTAGTTAGCCGTCCCTTTCTGGTAAGATACCGTCACAGTGTGAACTTTCCACTCTCACACTCGTTCTTCTCTTACAACAGAGCTTTACGATCCGAAAACCTTCTTCACTCACGCGGCGTTGCTCGGTCAGACTTCCGTCCATTGCCGAAGATTCCCTACTGCTGCCTCCCGTAGGAGTCTGGGCCGTGTCTCAGTCCCAGTGTGGCCGATCACCCTCTCAGGTCGGCTATGTATCGTCGCCTTGGTGAGCCGTTACCCCACCAACTAGCTAATACAACGCAGGTCCATCTGGTAGTGATGCATTTGCACCTTTTAAGCAAATGTCATGCAACATCCACTCTTATGCGGTATTAGCTATCGTTTCCAATAGTTATCCCCCGCTACCAGGCAGGTTACCTACGCGTTACTCACCCGTTCGCAACTCATCCAGAGAAGCAAGCTCCTCCTTCAGCGTTCTACTTGCATGTATTAGGCACGCCGCCAGCGTTCGTCCTGAGCCAGGATCAAACTCTCATTAAAAGTTTGAGTTCTCACTCATTTCTGTCACTGACAGATTTATTGTTTTTTCATTGTTCAGTACTACAACCTTAGTTGTAGTGCCCTGCACATTGGTTCGTCTTGTTCAGTTTTCAAAGGTCTTTGTCACTCGCTTCTCTCAAGCGACAACTATATTAGTATATCACA
>NZ_VMMQ01000040.1:0-1836 GCF_013277295.1 Streptococcus sp. 477 | reverse complement strand
GACTTTGACAGTTGTGAAGTGAAAAACTCCTCATAAAGGTTGATATAAGGGGATTTTCTTGTCAAATTTCACCGTTTTTTATTTGCGTACTTTTCCGTACTTTGTTATAATAGAGCGAGGTATAAAAAGATGAGAGTGAAACAATCAAAGTCAAAAAACACTATCAACTACGCTATTATTAAAGACATCAAGGTTGGAAATAAACGGACTTCTACTATCGTAGAAAACTTAGGCAATCATAACACACTCTTAAAAGAACATCCTGATATGGAACCTCTTGAGTGGGCTCGTTTACGTGCCAAGGAATTAACTGAGAAAGAAAAAGAAGAAAATAAAGATTTCCTCATTACCTTTAGTCAGAACAAACAGTTAAAACAAAATCAATTGAACGAATATCATGGAGGCTATCTCTTCCTACAAGACCTCTATCATCAACTAGATTTGCCTAGAATTAACAAAGAAATCCAAAAACGACATCGTTTTAATTTCTCTCTAGATGATATCCTATCTCGATTGATTTATGGACGGATTCTAGCTCCTGCTTCAAAACGATCCACCCTAGAATTTTCAAAAACATTACTCGAACCTAAAGAATTTGAACTCCAACATTTTTATCGGGCTCTTGAAGTTATTTCTAATGAAACAGAGTTTATACAAGAACAAACCTATCAAACTTCAAAAAAGATGACCCAACGACAGACAGAAGTTCTCTACTATGACTGTACTAACTTCTATTTTGAAATTGAAGCTGAAGATGAGGAAGGACTTCTGAGACAATACGGTCCATCTAAAGAACATCGCCCAAATCCAATTGTGGAGATGGGACTCTTTATGGACAAACAAGGAATTCCCCTAGCTTTCTGTATCCACCCTGGAAATACAAATGAACAAACTACTCTTAAACCATTAGAAAGAAAGATTGTCAAGGAGTACAAGGCTTCAAAATTTGTAGTCTGTACAGATGCTGGACTCTCATCAAAAGCCAATAAGATGTACAATTCTTTTGGGGAACGTTCCTATGTCACAACTCAATCTATCAAGAAGTTAAAGAAAGAATACAGAGACTGGGCTTTGGATAAAAGTGGTTGGCGAATGGTTGGGGATAAGAATCCTATCTTTTACAATCTGGATGAGCTAGAGCACAGAGAGGAATTAAAAAAACAGCTCTTCTTTAAAGAATCTCCTTTTTATGATGAAGATTTACCAAATCAACGCTTGATTGTGACCTTTTCTACTAAATATCAAGACTATCATCGAACGATACGAGAGAGACAGATTGAACGGGCTAGTAAGTTACTGGGCAAGCCCAGCCAAGCTACCAAGAAGAGACAAACCGATTTTAAGAGATTTCTGAAAGAAACAAGTACTACCAAAGAAGGGGAAATCGCCGAGAAAAGGATTCTAACTCTTGATGAGGAACGTATTCAAGAAGAGGCTCAATATGATGGTCTCTACGCCGTAGCCACTAATCTAGATGAAGATATCCAGACAATTGTAGTCATCAATCAAAGGCGGTGGGAAATTGAAGAGAGTTTTCGTATCATGAAGCAGGAACTACGAGCCAGACCCGTTTATCTCAGCCGTTCAGATAGGATTCAAGCACATTTCACTATTTGTTTCCTAGCACTAATGATTTATCGTCTCTTGGAAAAACAACTAGGAGAAACAGTCACCTGTTCAGAACTCATCCAAACCTTACGCAATTACAAGTTCAAACATCTTTATGGAGCAGGATATCTTCCAACTTACACCAGAACAACTATCACGGATCAACTCCACCAAGCATTTGGTTTCCAAACTGATTTTGAGATTATAAGCGAAAAAAATATGAAAAAA
>NZ_VMMQ01000004.1:0-8313 GCF_013277295.1 Streptococcus sp. 477 | reverse complement strand
TTTGAAAACAATTGAGTATGAGTATAAATACAAACTATTATCCACTCGAACAATTAAGAGATTTAAAATTAAAAGTGTTGATTGATATTTTTGAAACCGAATTTGATTATAAATTCGAAATCAAAAAAATGGAAGAATCTTTAGCGATTGTTCATAATTTGTCCCCATTTGATGAGTTTGAAAAATTATCAATAAATAATACGGACGAATATATGAAAAAAAACATTTTTTTATCAAAAATATGATATAATGGTTTTATATTACGAATAAGGAAGTAGGGAAGAAAATATGCAGGGTGGCACACGCAAGGGAGCGGGAAGAAAACCAGTTTCTGATAAAAAACAGATGAAAAATATTTATCTAATTCAGAGTGAGATTGATGTAATTGATTCACTTGAGCTTGATAACTGTAAGAATTTTAGTCAAAAATGCTCCGAGCTAATTAAAATAGGAATAGACACACAAATGAACACTAAAAAGAAAACTACTTCAAATGATTCAATAAAGTTTATCGACTTATTCGCAGGTATTGGTGGAATCCGTAAAGGATTTGAGGATAAGAACACAGAATGTGTTTTTAGTTCCGAATGGGATAGGTATGCTTCTAAAACTTATGAAGAGAATTATGGCGAAAAACCATATGGGGATATTACTCAAATCAATGAGAAAGATATTCCAGACCATGACATTCTTTTAGCAGGTTTTCCATGTCAGCCATTTAGCCATATTGGTAAGCGTGAAGGTTTTACTCATGAAACCCAAGGAACTTTGTTCTTTGATGTACTTCGTATCTTAAAAGAGAAAAAACCAAAAGCTTTCTTACTTGAGAATGTAAAAGGGCTTGTAACTCACGACAAAGGGAATACTTTAAAAGTCATTATGAGAGCGTTAAAAGAAGAATTAGGCTACTCAATTTTCTATGAAATTCTTGATGCTCAACGTTTTGGTTTACCACAAAGAAGGGAACGTATTATCATTGTAGGTTTCCATCCAGATATAAAAGTAGATAACTTTGAATTTCCTAAAGGAAGCGATAAAAAAGTCCCAGTAGGTTCTATTTTAGAAGATAATCCAACTGGGTACAAAATTTCAAAACATCTGCAAGATACATATCTTTTTAAAAAAGATGATGGCAGACCTCAAATTATTGATAAAACTAGCGAAATTCAGGTAAATACACTTGTTGCAAGCTATCACAAAATTCAGCGTTTGACAGGAACGTTTGTAAAAGGTGGAGAAACTGGGTTGAGACTTTATAGTGAACTAGAATGTAAGCGACTAATGGGATTTCCAGATGATTTCAAAGTACCAGTTTCAAGAACTCAAATGTATAGACAATTTGGTAACTCAGTAGCTGTACCAGTAATTAAAGCTGTCGCTGATAAAATGAAAGTATACCTTTAATCAAAAAATAGCATATCATATTTGAACTGCTACTTTTTATTATTCGTAAAACCTTTGATTTGTACTTTTTGACCTCGTTTTTTACTAGGGTATGTCCATTTAAACGGAGTTCCAAACTGTCCTTTAGATGAATATTTCTTAATATATTCATCAACATACAAATCCCTTAAAATAACCTCAAATTTTTTAGTATACAGCATTATATCAGCAACTTGAATAGAATTGTTAACTAATGGACTATTGACCCCAAACATAAAGAAGTTAACTAATTCTTTATTGTATTTATGAATTTCATCAACTAATGTGTTATAGGCAACTTCATTATTTTCTTTCAAACCTTTAGCACTACCATATGCTTGAAATTCTTTGAGTGAATTAGCCAATGACGAAGAAGAATCGAGATTAAGGGCAAGAATAATATCATCTACAGCTCCCTCATGGACTGTTACGGTATCCGCAGAAGTATTTTTTACACTAATATTTTTAGTTATTTCTTTTTGTTCAGTAGTAATCGTAAAAGATACATCTGTTTTTGGATAACCACGATTACTTAATTTAGGTATTGAATTAGTTGCCACAATATCTAAAACAGTATCTTGTTCACTAACACCAGAAACTTTTAAGATTTGACTAAACCAATTATAAGTGGAAGATTTAATTGTTTGGCTATGTTTTGCGTGATTATTCCATAGAAGGATATTGTTTTTGTCAGTCAGTAAGTCAACTATACTATCCTCAGCATTGTTTCCCAAAATATTAGCACTAATCCCTTGAGATAGATTTTCGGAAGCATGATTTAGTACAAAGTCTTTTAATTCAGAAAAAGTTAGTACATCATCTAAGAAAGATACATAAGTTTCGCTATGTATCTTATTTGAATAGTCGTTTTTATTTTTTATTTCTTTTTCGGTAATAGAATCTGGTACAACAACAAAGATTCTTGTGACATTCTTATCAACTAACTTGATGTTTTGAGCAAAAAATTCATTCCCATAGATTCTATCAGTTCGAATCGAGCTAGTCGGTTTAACTAACCAAGTTTCATTATCAAAGTCATTGAAAGTAATTGCATAATCCATTTTAAATTGTTTTTCACAATTTTCATATCCAACTGAATAACCTTTTTTTACAGATACATTCAATTTGGGAATCTTTTGGATTTTTTGAAGCAATTCAGACAAAGTTAAATTTGAAGCAGAACCAGATAAAGATTTTTGCTGATTATCAACGTTAAAACTCATAATATTTTTACTCCATATTAGAAAAAAGAAGCTCATTTTAGAGCTTCTTTGGAAACGCTTTGGAGACAATCCAAATATATTTATCTCATTTTAATACTTCATACAGTTGTTAAAATGATGTTAAATCAAGGATTCTTAGCCTAAGTTACTCTTATATTTTATTCCCACTCAACGGTTGCAGGTGGTTTACTTGTAATATCGTAGACGATACGGTTAACATGATCCACTTCATTTACGATACGTACTGAGATTTTTTGAAGGACATCCCAAGGAATTTTGGCAAAGTCAGCAGTCATACCATCGATAGAGGTAATAGCACGGATTGCAATCGTGTAGTCGTACGTACGACCGTCACCCATAACCCCAACTGAACGAACGCCTGTGTTAACAGTGAAGTATTGCCAGATATCGCGATCAAGACCAGCTTTGGCAATTTCTTCACGAAGGATAGCATCTGATTCACGAACGGTTTCAAGTTTCTCTTCAGTGATTTCACCCATGACACGGATAGCAAGTCCTGGTCCTGGGAATGGTTGGCGCCATACGATATGGTCTGGCATACCAAGCTCTGTACCAAGGGCACGAACTTCGTCTTTATAAAGAGTGTTGAGTGGTTCAATCAGTTCAAATTGCATGTCTTCTGGAAGACCACCCACGTTGTGGTGTGACTTGATAGTTTGGGCTGTATCTGTACCAGACTCAATTACGTCTGTATAAAGCGTACCTTGAGCAAGGAATTTCACATCTTTGAGCTTGCTTGCTTCGTCATCAAATACATAGACAAACTCGTTACCGATGATTTTACGTTTTTGTTCAGGGTCAGAAACACCAGCAAGTTTATCAAGGAAACGTTTAGCAGCGTCTGCTTTGACGATATTCAAACCAAACTTACCACCAAGCATGTCCATAACTTGGTCCGCTTCTCCTTTACGAAGAAGACCGTGATCCACGAAGATACAGATCAATTGATCGCCAATCGCTTTTTGGAGAAGAACTCCAACAACTGAAGAGTCAACCCCACCTGAAAGGCCAAGAAGGACACGTTTATCACCGACGGTTTCACGGATTTTTTGGATCTGCATATCGATGAAGTTATCCATTGACCAGTCGCCTTTAGCCTTACAGATGTTAAGGGCAAAGTTACGAAGGATATCATTTCCGTATACAGAATGACGAACTTCTGGGTGGAACTGGATACCGTAAATGTGTTTATCTGGGTTTTCGATGGCTGCGTATGGGCAGTCAGCTGATGTACCTGTACGAACAAAGGCAGCAGGAATCTCGGTAACTGCATCACCATGGCTCATCAATACAGTCTGTTCATCAGGTGTTGATTCAAAAAGAGATGATGGTGTGTGTGTTAGGGTTGATTGACCGTATTCACGATTTCCAGCATCACCTGCAGGAACAACTTTTCCTCCAAGTTTATGGGTCAATAACTGCATACCATAACAAATTCCCAAAATTGGAATTCCAAGTTCGAAGATTTCTGGGTCAATATCAAATGAACCATCTTCGTATACAGAGTTTGGACCACCTGATAGGATAATTCCTACAGGATTGATTTCACGAACTTCAGCAGCTGAAATTTTATGGCTTTTTAGTTCCGAAAAAACACCAATCTCACGGATACGGCGTGAAATCAGCTGGTTGTATTGGCTACCATAGTCCAATACGATGATTTTTTCTACATCTTGCAAATCAGTTGAAATGTTGCTCATCTTTTTCCTTTCTCAAAAGAAATATCTTTTCTCAATATTCTATCACAAATAAGGGCGAATTACCAACTAAACAAGGCGAAGTTTGACTTTTTCTAGTTTATTGGGGTACAATAGAGAAAAGATAGAAATGAAGTGAAAAATATGCTACCTGCTTATATGAAAATCCACGATCAGATTAAAAAGGATATTGACGAGCACCGTTGGGCTATTGGTGAGAGGCTTCCCAGTGAAAGAGATTTAGCAGAGCAGTTTTCGGTCAGCCGCATGACCCTCCGCCAAGCCGTATCTCTATTGGTTGAAGAAGGTGTTTTAGAGCGCAGAGTTGGAAGTGGCACCTTTGTGTCCAGTACTCGGGTACAAGAAAAGATGCGAGGGACAACCAGTTTTACTGAAATTGTTAAGTCCCAAGGTAAAGTACCCTCTAGCCAGCTCATTTCCTACAGAAAAACCATTCCCAATGAGCAGGAAGTTGCCAAGCTAGGAATTTCTCCTACCGAAAATATTATCCGAATGGAGCGGGTCCGCTATGCCGACAAAGTTCCTCTGGTTTATGAAGTTGCTTCTATTCCTGAAAAATTCATTAAGGACTTTAAAAAAGAAGAAATCACTAGTCATTTCTTCCAAACACTGCAAAAACATGGCTACCGTATTGGTAAATCACATCAGACCATCTATGCTCGCCTTGCTAAGGAAAAAATCGCCCACTATTTAGAAGTTGAAAAAGGACATGCTATTCTTGGTCTGACTCAGGTTTCCTACCTAGAAGATGGTACTGCTTTTGAATACGTAAAAAGTCAATATGTAGGCGAACGTTTTGAATTTTATCTTGAAAACAATTAATACTCTTCGAAAATCTCTTCAAACCGCGTCAACGTCGCCTTGCCGTACTCAAGTACAGTCTGCGGCTAGTTTCCTAGTTTGCTCTTTGATTTTTATTGAGTATAAAATACTACGCAAAAACTCTCTGTCACGGACGACAAAGAGTCTTTTTATTTTTCTAAGACTAAATCTTTCAAAGAAATCAGGGTTACAGCAAACAATATCATTGCCATACCAAGAAAATCAATGGGATAAAATTGTTCATTCATGATTAGGAAAGCAAAGAAAACAGCCGAAATTGGCTCAATTGAAGCCAACAAACTTGACTTGACCGGCCCAATCAGACTGGCTCCTTTTAGAAAGGCTGTATAGGCAAAGACAGTCCCGATAAGGATAATGCCCGCAAAAGCGAGGAGAAAATCAAGACTTGTTGGGATAGTAGTCTGTAGAACTCCTGTAAAAGGAAGGGCAACCAAACCTGCTATAACCATTCCCACACCAATGACCAAACTGCTCCCCCACTTCTTAATCAAGGCTATGGGTAAAATGATATAAAGTGCGTAAGTCAGAGCAGAAAAGAGACCCCAAAACAGGTCTGCAGGTGTCATGGATAACTGGTCCACCTGCCCATGAGTGGCGATCAGGAAGGTCCCTCCGATGGCTAATATGATAGAACCTATCTCTCCCAGTGTCGGTACCACCTTATCCTTGATACAGCTATAAATCAAAATTCCGACAGGACAAACATACTGAAGTACTGTCGCGGTACCTGCATTGGTCTCCTGAATAGCAGTTAGATAGGCGAATTGGTTGAGGAATAGACCAATTAGAGCAAAAATAAGAAGAGACAGCAAACTCTTCTTATCCGTTAAAAAGGCCAGCATTTTATCCTTTGCAGTGGCATAAGCCAAGAGCATGAGAATTCCACCAGCGATTAAAAGGCGCAAGTTGGTCAAGACCAGAGCTGAAATTCCGTGTGCCATCAGGTATTGGCCACTCGTTCCTGACAAGCCCCAAGCTATCCCTGCCACAACTGTTAATAGAGTCCCTTTTAAACTATTTGACATGTCTCTCCTTACTCTTCTTTGCGAATCAAGTTCATCACTTGATTGCGGTCTACAATCCATTGAGCCCTCTCATCCTTTTCATAGGTACGATTCGATAGGAAAATGGCCGCTTCTTGCTTCTGACGATTCCACATGATAAAGGTACCTGTATAGCCCGTATGGTCTAGCCAATCTCCTGCCAAATTCCATGCCAAAGAACGTTCCTTGTCATCCAAAGGTGAAAAATTTTGACTCAAATCTCTTGCAAAATCATCTGCTAAATAGTGTTCTAAAAAGATTTGTAAATCCTTTACAGTCGAAAACAAACCAGCACTACCTGCATGTCTGCCCAAGAGGCGAGCCTTGGGATCATGTACCAGACCTGCCTCGACACCTCTAACTGTTGGAACAGCAAGCTCAACAGGCCCAAACTGGGTTTCCGTCATTCCCCAAGGTTTCAAAACTTGCTCCTGTAAAATCACATCCAAGTCTTGATTAAAGATTCTTTCCAAAATAAAACCCAAAAGCAAAAAATGGACATCTGAATAAAGAAAGGCTGGCTGACTTCGTCTCTTGAGATGAAACATCGCTTTCTTTAATTCAGGGGCTGTTAAAAGATCACGATTGGGAATAAAAGGATCAAGATCTGTTGCGTGAGTCAAGAGCTGGCGAATAGTGATGTCTGGATAATCACTCTCAGCTAAAAAATCTGTTACCGGTCTGTCAATATCTAATTGACCTTTTTCCCACAAGAAGGTAAAAACGGTGCCAACGCCAACAACCTTGCTGACACTAGCTAGGTCATAAACTAGTCCTGCCTCAGTCTGCAAGCCATGCTCTGGGTGACTCTGGCCAATATAGAACTCCGTCCATTGATTGTCCTTAAAATACGCAAAAGAGGCTCCGGGATAAATCCCTGCCTCGATTTGTTCTTCTATTTTTTTAATAATCTGGGTCCACTTCATACTTCTTCAAACCACAATTCAACATTATTTCTATCTTTTCCAAGGAAGAATTTTTCAGACTTAGGAATAAAATATTCTGTAGACTCAAACTTCTGGCGAAGACTTGATATATCTAGTTCATTGACCAAGAACTTGAGCATAGATAAGTCCCAGGTAACCGTATTGTCCACAGTCAAATCCTTCCCCTGAGCTGGAATAAAATCAAGGGATGCCCCAATTTCAGATGGTTCCAAGAAACTTTCGATATCAGTCGAGAGATGTAATTCCATGAAAATTTCAAATTTACTTAAAGAGATTGATGCCAAATCTGTTTGAAATTCAGGCTTTTCTCCTACTTCTACTAGACTTGCTCTGTCATCTTCTGCATGAATCAAAATCAAATCATCTTCTGGTGAAAAAATTTCAAAAGCGTAGCCATTTTGACCTTTATATAATCGATGAATCGAATCTGTTTTAGATAAGAGTCCCTCGATTTCTAAGGGATTTTCCACCTTGATAATCAATCTAGCCAGTTTTTTTCGTCCCTCTACCTTACGAGTACGCATGCTTGGTGCTTCTTCTAAAACCAGCTTTTCAAGACCTGTTTGGTCCCCTAGTGATAGGAAGGCTGACTCCTCTAACAAGGCCTTCATTCCAAGGGTTTCAATATAAAATGTTTCATTTAATTTTCTATTATTAACTTTTAAAGTAGGAATAATCCGTACAATCTGATTTACATTCATAAATTCCTCCATCACTTTTTATTTTAAAGGATTTTAGAATTTTTTACAAGATATTATGCTCAAATTTAACTTTATTTAGCTATTTAGTAAAGATAGCCTTTCAAGGCTTTTGTCAAAACCTAATAACCAGCAACACTGAGGTGCAGTCCATCAGTTGTATATTCTGGCTCTATAATATTTGTAGTGGGTAAATCCCCTATAGATATTATGGAGCCTATTTTTGTGTAGAAAAAAAGTCCCATATGACCTATAATGAAAAGCGACAAAACAACTCATTAGAAAGAATCATATGGAACAATTACATTTTATCACAAAACTCCTTGACATTAAAGACCCTAATATCCAATTTATGGATATCATCAATAAGGATACACGAGACTTTGACAGTTGTGAAG
>NZ_VMMQ01000039.1:0-18516 GCF_013277295.1 Streptococcus sp. 477 | reverse complement strand
AATTGTGATTTGTCGACCTGGGCTACAAAGTCTGCGAACTCATTTTGGAGGGCTAGTGGGGGGAAAATCAGTTCAAAATTTTTAATCAGTTGACCGTTTAAATTAGGTTGATTTCCTCCTCGTCCAAGTTCTCGTAATTCGCTATACCTTAGCATTAATTGATGCCAAATAAAAACTGGATTGTCTATTTTATTTGGAAATATAGCCCCACATGCTTGGTTGCTAGTAGATTCAACTTTGAGGATTGCACTTCTTCCTCTTGTTTGTCCTTGACCATACATAGCAATTAATATTGTATTAACTGGAAAAAGTTTAAGAGATGTATTTTCTAAAGCAAATTTTGTGATTTTTTCCTCAGTTTCCGTAATTTCTCTATTTATTACCTCAGTTGTTTTTACCCAATTAATCGTTCCGCTATCCCAATATAATTTATTATCTCTTGATGGTGTACTTCCACTAGAAACTTCAAATTTTTCACCTATTTTATATTTGGGGAATAATGTAGTATAAAAATCCCCAAACATCTCGTTAAATCGGGATTTGACGAGCAAGTTTAGTTCATCTAACTGCAATTTTCTTTTAGTAATAAGCCTTTTAATCGTATTAAGAATACAGATAATGTTCTCTTGTTCCTCGATACCTAGCAATTCTAATTGTAAATTAAGTAATATATTCTTGTTTAAATGAGGAATTGTTGCACCTGTTGAATGATCTCGTAAATACTGCGATTTACTTTCCAAAAAGACTCCCAAGTAATCTGATATAATTTTTTCTTTGTATCGCTCATTCTTTTTTAAGACCGTAATTGTACTACCAACAGCTCCCGATAACCCACAACCAATTGTTCCTGCATTAGCACCATCCCATGCTATCAGAATATCATCTGGGAGTGCTTCAGTCATATTTAAACTTTCAGTGAATTTTAAATTATTATTATTTCTTAAATCATCTATTTGAATATAACGTTGGCTTAGAGTTGTTTGTTCAGCAAGTACAGTGGCTTTCTTTCCTTTTTTTAGAGATAAGATTTCCCCCAACTTCACTTTTTTCATACAGCCACCTCCCTACTTGAGTAATTTTTCCAATTCAGCCAAGCCAGCTTGAATTTCTTTTTCTAAATCATTGATTTTCTTTAAGATGACTTCTGTTGGTTCATACTCAACTTTTTCATACTCAATCTCTTTATATTTATTGATAGACAAATCATAATCATTTTCCTTTATCTCAGCAACTGGAACAAAGAAAGATTGATCCGTTCTCTGACGTTCTGCTTCTTTTTCAAGATGATGAAAGCGTTCGATAATATCTGGAATATCATTGTCGCTAATCGGTTGTCGCTTATCATCCAAACTTAAACCATCCGCTTTCATATCGTAAAACCAGACCTTGTCAGTACCACCATTGCCAGTTTTTGTAAAGATGAGAATGGCAGTTGAAACTCCAGCATAAGGCTTGAAAACACCACTAGGCATTGAAATTACAGCATCAAGCTTATGGTTCTCTACAATTTCCTGACGAATTCCTTTATGAGCTTTAGACGAACCAAAAAGGACACCATCAGGTACGATAACTGCTGCTCGTCCACCTGGTTTTAAAGTTCGCAAGAAAAGAGAAAGAAAGAGTAATTCTGTTTTTTTGGTTTTTACGGTTGCAAGAAGGTCATTAGAGGTTGAATTGTAGTCAAGTGAGCCCTTAAAAGGAGGATTTGCTAAAACCAAAGTATATTTATCGGCTTCTTCATTATCTTGAGACAGCGAGTCAAGGTAACTGATTTGTGGATTTTCTACTCCATGTAGCATCATGTTCATCGCCCCAAGTCTCAACATAGTCGTATCCGTATCATTTCCATGAAACATCTGATTATGAAAATGATTGATATTATCTGTATTGGTTTCCCATTCATCTTTCTTACGCTTTAAGTAACGGCTAGCAGATACTAAGAAGCCAGCAGAACCCATAGCAGGATCTGAGATAATATCTTTGATAGTCGGTTGCATCAACTCAACCATCATATCGATGATGTGACGAGGTGTACGGAACTGTCCATTTTTACCTGCGGTCGACAATTTTGATAACAGATATTCATAGATATCTCCGATATCAGTAATACTTTGTTTGTCATTATCAAAATCTACATCTAATCCCCTAGTTGGAAAAACATCTAAGATAGAAATTGCCTTTTGAAGCGTAGCAGGTTTATTTATTTGAAAAATAGCTTCTCGCATATATCGTGAAAAGGCTGTATCATCTGTATCCCCCTTGAGATTTTTAATAAACGGAAAAATCTCCTGAGTCATTAAACGATAAACTTCCTGAGCATCTCCTATATTTTTAAAAGTTGACCAACGGTATTCAGGTTTATCTTTTGGAAAAACTCCCTCATAAGGAATCCCTAGAAATTCAGCATCACTTTCACGTCCAAGCTCGACACTATCCAAATCTTTCATAAATAAGAGATAAGTCAACTGTTCAATATTTGTTAAAGGATTTGCATTTCCTTCTGTCCAAAGAATTTCCCACAACTGATCGATTTTATTTTTTAATTCGCCTGTAATCATATCTTCCCTTTTCTTTAGTTTTTAAAACTTAGTAATATCATTATTTTATCAGATTTCAAACAAAGCTTCAATTAACTATATCTATGCGTCACCTGAATATTTTAATAGACTTGTTTGGTATCTTGAAAACTATATCATATAGGTGTCGTCATGGATCCTTTTAGCTGATTTAAGGATACAAAAACATAATACTATGACTCAATTGAAATATTAAAATTCAATTTCTGACCACCTAATCCTGCTTCAAATAGTTATCGAACAAGTTTTATGATAGCTACCTTGTTAGGATGCTCTTATTTTTTATCAGACAAAACAAAAGGATTAAGGGAGTGAATTTCCTTAATCCGATAGTCTCTTAAGCCTGACGTTGTCCGAAATCAGCAATCATCTGATCCATTTCTTGTCGACTCGGAGTTGTCAGCATATAAAGGTAATCTCCTTGAAGTTCCGCAAAGGCCTCTGGCATGATTTTTTTAACCTTGAACTGCTGGCTATATTTGGCAAGCAAGTCCTCCTCAGAATAGACATAGTGAGCATTTGCACGGCGAGAAGTAGCCAAACAATACTGCGGTTCAAACTCTGACGCTGGGAACTCTTCTCCTGCTACAATAGCAGCATATCCACGATAGAGATCCAAAGAGTGAGCAAAGTTATAAACATCAATAGTGAAACCACCTGCAGGACGGTTATTGTACTCAATGGCAATGTAATCGTCCCCTTCACGGAAGAACTCAATATGGAAGAACCGTTCTTTCATGCCAAATTCCTTGACAATTGCCTCACCATATTTACGTAATTTAGGATCCATATCCTTGAGAACGTAATAAGAATTGTCCATCTTGTAAATCATGAGATCAAGCGGTGTATAGGCGTAATCAAAGGTTGTTGAGAAGACAATTTTACTATCCTTGTCCACAAGACCATCAAAGGTACAAATTTCGCTAGAGGTGACAAATTTCTCAAAGAAATAAACAGTTGAATGATCCCACTCAGACTTGAAGTGATTGATATCGTCTTCTGTCTCAAGCTTAAAGGTGGCGGCCGCTCCCACTCCATTGTCAGGTTTGGCAATCATTGGAAGACCAATTTCTTTCACAGCTTGATCCACATCTGCTTCCGTCTTGATAACTGCTCCAGGGACCACTGGGACACCTGCTTTTTTGAAAAGCTTCTTCATTTCAGACTTAAATTTCGTCTTTTTAATATCCTCTGGTTTGGCACCAAAAACATTAAATTGCTCTCTGAGTGCTGCGTCCAGCTCAAGCCAGTATTCATTATGAGACTCGATGCGATCAAGCGGGCCATGTTTATAAAAGAGAAAAGCAACTGCTCGTTTGACTTCGTCTATGTTCTCAAGATTGTCAACACGGAAATATTCGGTCAGGCTATTGCGTAAAGGCTCATCCAATTGCTCGTATGGTTCTTGGCCAATTCCCAAGACAGTGATGCCTTTATTAGCTAGTTCAATGGTAAACTGTTGAAAGTTTTGTGGATAATAGGGAGAAATAACAAGGTAATTCATAGGTCACTCCTTTTATAAATAGAGATGACCGAGGAAATAAGGCATTTGTTTGCGCCACCATTCCCAGTCGTGGGCGACATCGTGTCCCCATTCAGCAAACCAGGCTGGAATTTGTTTCTGGTCAAAGGATTCTTTGAGCTTGTAGAAAGATGGTAGACCATCTTGTTCCCAGGCACCAAGACCCGTACACAACACAATCTCTGCCTGACGATAACGGTCAATAAACCAGCCGTCGTTCTGGTTCCAGATATAATCTACTGGCGAGTTTTGGTAAATAGCATCATCGTTGTAGTAATCGCCGACAAAGAAACGTGCATCGTAAACACCACTGAGAGCAATCACTTTGGTAAAGACATCTGGATGCTGGAGGAAGAAATTGAGTGCATGATAGGCTCCCATAGAGCAACCTGTCGTCATCATGCCATCAAACCAACCTGTCTTATGCTTGATAAAAGGAATGGCCTCCTCAATCACATAACGTTCGTAGGCACGGTGCATTTCCGCTTGGTCGTGACCATTTTTCCAAGTAGCCAACCAGCTCTCACTGTCCACACTGGATAGGGTAAAGAACTGGACACGGCCTTCCTCGATAAAGGAAGCACAGGCGTCAATCATGCCAAAATCATAGTATTCATTGTGACTGCCACCTGATGAAGCAAAGACCACAACTGGAATTCCAGCATATCCATAACGATTGAGGTACATTTCACGGTTAAGGTGACCACTCCAGTGGCTAAGGTTTTCAATATGCATTGGCTTTCTCCTTTTCTAACTTACCATTTCTCTGCAAAAAATCTCATACAGTCTGGTAAATTCTCCGACCAAGGGATTTCACTATGGATGGCACCAGACTGAACTTTCAGCACAAGATTATCCAGATGCACTCCCCCTGCTATCAAATCATGGTAATAACGAAGCGATGAGTCGATATAGGCTTGTTTGATATTACCAGCCATCAAGGTCTTGTCTGTATCATCCGCTTCTTCCGTTCCCACATAGATAAAGATACGCTGGTCAGGCGATAGTTTCTGGCGCTCGATATAGCGGTTAAAAGCTTCTTGGTGGAGCCAGTTGGCAGATGAAAAGACGCCCAAGCAACCAATTTGGTTTTGGTATTCCAAACCGATAAACTGGGTAATATTGCCTCCTAGCGAAGACCCAATCATAGCTGTATGCTGGCGGTCTGCTTTTGTACGATAAGTTTCATCTATAAAAGGCTTAACCACCTCCATGACAAACTCGGCATACTCCACACCCTTACCGCCAAACTGCTGCCCTGGGATAGGAGATTCTTGGAACTTCCATGCCGCATACTCATTCATCCGCCCCATACCATCATTGTCAATGGCTACGACAATCATGCGACTGATATCGGGATTTCGTTTGATAGCTGGGATAATCTTCCATGAATGTCCAATGAAAGACTCTTTGCTATAAAAAACATTTTGCCCGTCATGAAAGTAAACAACAGGATAGGAACGATTCGTGTCTTTCTCATAATCTTTAGGCAGAAGAACACGCACACGGCGCTCCTTACCTGTATAAGGAACCTTGAGTTTGTGTTCTTTCATTTTTAGATAAAAGTAGGATTGATTCATTGTCAGAAAACTCTCTATATTCAAAATTTTATCTCATTATATCATAAAAATAGAAAAAAAGTCAGTTTTTTTACCTGTTTTTAGAGAAAAAACTAACTTTCTTTCCTGATTTTCGCTATTCTTTTGTGTTTTCTGATTAGAGCAGATTATCAATCAAGTCATCAACTTCATCTTTTTCAACCTGCGGTGTGATCTCAGTAATCATGATTCCAGCAACTGCTCGCTCAACCAAAGCTTCAACATCCATGCGTGCTTCATACTGCTCTGCATTCTTAATCTTAGGATTTGTTTTTGGACGATCTGGTGCAAAAATGGTACAACAGTCTTCAAAAGGCTGGATTGAAATGTCAAAGGTATCAATTTCTTGTGCAATATCGATGATTTCCAACTTGTCCATGGTAACCACAGGACGAATGATGGGAGTGTTGGTCACAGCGTTAATAGCCTGCATGCTTTCGAGGGTTTGACTGGCTACTTGACCTAGACTTTCCCCATTGATGATAACCAAACCATTTCGTACCTCACGAATACGATCGGTAATCCGCATCATAAAGCGACGAGTTAGAGTCATCAAGTAAGCTTCTGGCGCTTTAGCCTTGATTTCCTCTTGAATCTCTGTAAAAGGAACTTCGATAAACTGGATATTGCCCCCAAACTTAGTCAATTTACGAGTCAAATCTTGGGCTTTTTTAAGGGCTCCAGGACTGGTGTAAGGTGGGCTGGCAAAGTGAACTGCCTCAATATCTACCCCACGCTTAAGCGCTAGATAACCAGCTACAGGTGAATCAATCCCTCCCGACAACATAAGCATCCCTTTACCTGAAGTTCCAACTGGCAAACCACCAGCCCCACGAATGGTTTCATAAGAAAGGTAGGCTGCCTCTTCTCGAATCTCCACTTGGAGATTGATGTCAGGACTTTTCATTTGAGCTTGCACATTTGGAATGGCTTCAAAAACAGCTCCTCCAAGCGTTTGATTGAGTTCACGACTGTCAAGTTCAAAGTTGTGGTCGCTACGCTTGCTAGAGATTTTAAAGGTCATGCCTTCCTTGTAGATGTCCTGCATAATCTCTTGGACAGAAGACTTCAAAACTTCTACAGATTTTTCAACCTTATATACTGGAGAAAAATTTTGAATCCCGAAGACTTGCTTGAGTGATTCTGCTACTGCTGTGTAATCAGCTCCATTGAGGTAAGCATGGGCACGGTCACGATCTGCCCTTACCTTAACTTGGGGATAGATAGACAAAACGTCTGAAATATTATTGCGAAGTTTATTGATGAACCGCATACGGTTTTTGCCTTTGGTTGACAGCTCACCGTAGCGAATCATAATTTCTGAATACTGCATAAATGCTCCTATCTTACTTTTCTAGTTTGGTTGTAAATTAATTTTAGCTTGGTCAAAAACTGCTCGACCTGACTCATATCATTTTCAAGGTCTAGGCTAAGACGCACAGCTGACTGGGCCTTATCTTTATCTACTCCTATGGCAATCAGAGTTCCTGCAGGTTTCCCAGCCTTGGACGAACAAGCAGAGGTCGTTGAGATGAAAATATCATAGTCTTCAAAAGCGTGAACGATGACTTCACCACGAACACCCTTGATTCCAAAAGTCAGGATATGAGGGGCAAAGTCTTCCTCATCTGAAAAGACAAAAATATCTGGATAGTCCAGAAGGGCTTGACGAATCACTGCCTTCATCTGCCCAGTCTTGCTCCTAAAGGTATCTAGCTTTTCCATAGATAAACGGAGAGCCTTGGCTGTCGCTGCAATCCCTGCCACATTTTCAGTTGTCGAACGGTAATCACGCTCCTGACCTCCACCAGTCAACAGTGGCGTAATTTTCTTACCAGACTTGATATAGACAAAACCAACACCACGAACTCCGTGGAACTTGTGACCAGAGAAAGTCGCGAAATCCACTCGTTCTGTCAGATATTTTTCAGTTGGAATCTTAGCAAGTGCCTGAACCGCATCAACGTGGAAAGTAATAGTTGGCTTGTCTGCCAATAGTTTTGAAATAGCCTCAATAGGTTGGATAGAGCCTATTTCATTGTTCACAGCCATGATGGAAACGAGGATTGTATCAGGTCGTATCAAAACTGCTAGGGCCTCGACGTCCACAAATCCTTTCTCATCAACTGGAGCAAAATCCACTTCAAATCCTTGACTTTTCAGCCAGAGAGCCGATTCCTTAACTGCCGGATGTTCAATGGCTGATACGATGATGTGCTTGCCAAACTGGGCTTTTTCAAATGCTACTCCCTTGATGACCCAGTTATCTCCTTCTGTCCCACCAGATGTAAAGAAGATTTCATCACTTTTCTTACCGATTAAATCTGCAATCTGTTGGCGAGAAGCATCTAAGATTCGTGTTGCCTGGTCTCCCAAACGATGGAGACTAGATGGATTTCCTAAAATTTTTGAAGTCACCTGCATATAGGTTTCAAGGGCTTCAGGATAAGGCTTGGTCGTCGCCGAATTATCAAAGTAAATCATGTTTTCTCACGCTTTCTAAAATCACTCCTTCTATTGTATCATGAAACGGAGCCTGCGACAAGAAAGGGCAATTCCTCTTTTTTTAAGATTTTTTTTAAAGAAATGCGGTATAATAAATTTTAATCAAAGGAGAGAATGTATGTCTAACTATCGTAGAACTTCAAAACCGAAAACAGAACATATCAAAAAAGGCTTTACTGTTTTTCAAAAAACCATTACTACTATCGGTAGTATCCTCGGCTTGATTACTGCGACTATCACGATTATGAATGCCTTGGATAATAATAAAAATACCAAAAAAGAACCGACGACAACACCGACGACAACCATTGTCAAAGAAATTCAAAAGGAATCCCCTCAGGAAAATACTAGTCCCAATAAGGAAAATAATACTAGTCAAGAAAAAACACAACAAGAGGAAACGCCAAAATCTAGCGTCAAGGAAGAGAAAAAAGAAGATCAGAAAACAGCAACTCAGGACTCTACTACACCTGCTACAAGTAAACCTGCCACTGAAAATGAAAAACAGCCCAATACTCCAACTTCAGAAAATAATACTCAATGAAAATCAAAGAACAAACTAGGAAGCTAGCCGTAGGCTGCTCAAAACACTGTTTTGAGGTTGTAGATAAGACTGACGAAGTCAGTCACATATATACGGCAAGGCAAAGCTGACGTGGTTTGAAGAGATTTTCGAAGAGTATAAAAGTAATCAATAGCCAGTAAAATAGCTCCTTCCAACCTTGGAAAGAAGCTATTTTTTATTGCTGCAATACTTTTCTTGGCTTGGTACCTTCAGCTGGACCGATGACACCTGCCATCTCAAGCTCTTCCATGAGACGGGTCGCACGGTTAAATCCAACTGACAAACGACGCTGAATCATAGATGCACTGGCTTTCTGAGTTTCGATTACCAAAGCCTTGGCTTCTTCAAAGAGCGGGTCACCACCAGATTCACCATCTGAAAATTCACCGTCGTTTTCAGAAACCTCACCTGGTTCAAAACTATCATCGTAGTCCGCATCTGCCTGAGCCTTGATGAAGTTCACAATGCGCTCAACATCGTCATCCGAGATAAAGGAGCCTTGGAGACGAACTGGATGATTTTCATCAATCGGTTTAAAGAGCATGTCTCCTCGACCAAGAAGTTTTTCTGCTCCATTTTCATCCAAAATCGTACGGGAGTCTGTTCCTGATGAAACCGCAAATGCTACACGAGATGGGACATTAGCCTTGATCAGACCAGAGATGACATCAACGGATGGACGCTGGGTTGCAAGAATCATGTGGATACCTGCAGCCCGCGCCTTCTGTCCAAGACGGATAATAGCATCTTCCACTTCCTTGCTTGCTACCATCATAAGGTCAGCCAACTCATCCACAATCACAACAATAAGTGGTAGTGGAATCTGCTTGTACTCAGACTGAGCATTAAACTCTTCTACCTTGGCATTAAAGCCTGCAATGTTACGAACTCCCACCTTGGCAAAGAGTTCATAACGATTTTCCATCTCATCCACAACCTTTTGCAGGGCCTTGCTGGCCTTGCGTGGATTGGTCACAACTGGAATCAAGAGGTGAGGAATGTCATTGTAAACAGACAACTCAACCATCTTGGGATCCACCATCATAAACTTGACCTGGTCGGGTCTTGCTTTCATCAGAATACTAGCAATGATGCCATTAACAGCTACTGACTTCCCTGAACCTGTTGAACCTGCGACGAGCAAGTGGGGCATTTTGGAAAGGTCAAAAGCTCTTGCGGTGCCATTAACCGCCTTTCCTAGAGGAATTTCCAAGAGATTTTCTGCTTTCGTTTGAGATTGTTCCCATAGTTCGCGGAAGGATACAGTCGCAATCTCAGAGTTGGGTACTTCGATTCCAACTAAGGATTTCCCCGGGATAGGTGCTTCGATTCGGACATCCTTAGCAGCCAAGGCTAGAGCGAGGTCATCTGCTAGATTGGAAATGCGGTTGACCCGTACACCCACTGCTGGCTTAACTTCATATTTAGTCACCGATGGTCCAATTTCGGCCCGTTCAACTGTTACCTTAATACCAAAGCTAGCAAAGGTTTCTTCTAGAATTTTGATATTTTCCCGAACGATTTTCTTCTCTTTAGACTGGTCTTTGGGTTTATCTGGGGCAAAGAGTTGTAAGCTTGGAAGTTTGTATTCGAGGGCTTCCTTGGCTGAAAAATCGACCTGAACATCTTCATCGTCAGAGCCATCTTCCTGTTCAGGGAATTCAAGTTCAGCTTGAGGCAGGATGATTTCTGGTTCCACCCACTCTTCTTCTGGAACAGGAGGAACGTCAAGCACAACATCTTCTGTCAGAATTTCACCCGTTTCCATATCAATAGGAGGCAAATCGAGTAAGGCTTTTTCAGCTTCTTCTTGTTCTAATCTAGCCTCTTCCTCAGCCTTTTGGCGAGCTTTTTCTTCTTGTTTGACAAAGCGTTCCTCTTTTCGAAGCTCATGTCCTTCCCTCCATTTGGCAAAGCCTCTACTGAAAAATTCAGCAATATCATAAACAGACCAAGGACTGACTAGGAGGGCACCCACTAAAATCAAGATAGAACCAATAAAGTAAGTACCGATATTTGAAAAGAGAAAGGCGGTTGGAATATAAAGAGCGACACCAATCAAGCCCCCTCCAGCAAAACTGGTCGTTCGAAAACCAGTCAAATCCGTCACAATCTGAGCCATGGTTCCTTTTAAAACCGACTTATCCAAACCATATTTCCAAACTAAGTAGGCCTCAAAAATCAAGAGCAAGCCAGCAAATATGGTGAAAAATCCTGATAAGAGTCCTTCCTGTTTTCGTATCCACTTGAAAAAGAAGAGATAGATCAATAGGGCAAATATTGCCAGATAAGCTAGACTACCCACCAACAAGCGAATTAAATTGTAAAGAGTGATACCTGCAGCTCCTAATTTAAAAGCTGCGAAAATCAATAAAATCGCGATTCCCAACGAAATCAACATCCGTTGGATCGCTTCTTTTCTCTCGAGTTCTGCTTTAGACGGTCTCCGTCTTGTTTTACTTGTATTCTTGTTTGCCATTTTTCTATTATACCATATTTCACAGGCATTTCGAAAAGAGAAAAAGACTGCACCAAACGGTCCAATCTTTTCATTTTATATCTATTTTTTATGCTTGGGGTTTGCGTAGGTAACCATAAACCACACCACTTACGATTGCCCCTACCAAGACAGCAACGAGGTAAAGGAGAGCATTTGAAGTAAGGGCGATAACGAAGATTCCTCCGTGCGGCGCCATGAGTTTGATACCAGTAAGACCAACGAGGCCACCTGCTACTGCTGAACCAAGGATGAAGCTTGGAATCGCACGAGCTGGGTCAGCGGCACCAAATGGAATCGCTCCCTCAGTGATAAAGGATAAGCCCATGATGATATTTGTCAAACCAGAGTTACGTTCTTCCTTAGTAAATTTATCTTTGAAAAGAAGAGTTGCGACAAAGATGGCAAGTGGTGGCACCATTCCTCCAGCCATAACTGCTGCCATAGCCACAGAACCACCTGAAGAAACAGTTGCTGCAAGCGTACCTGTACCAAAGACATAAGCCGCTTTGTTAACTGGTCCACCCATGTCAACAGCCATCATTCCACCAAGGACGATACCAAGAAGGACAGCTGAACCTCCTCCAAGACCGCCTAGGAAATCATTCATAGCAGTGTTGATTGCTGCCATTGGGATGTTAACAGCTAGCATGACAAATCCTGTCAAGATTGTTCCAAGAAGTGGCAATAGAAGGATTGATTTAGCACCTTCGAGTGAACGAGGAACTTTAACGTATTTCTTGATGGCAAGAACCAAGGCACCTGCGATAAATCCACCCACAAGGGCACCTAGGAAACCAGATGAGACACCTGCAAGAGTTGAAGTTGCTTCACCACCTGCGGCATAAGGAATTTTACCAAAGGCAAAACCTTCTTTGGCAATAGCACCAGCCACGAAACCTGCTACCAAACCCGGTTTTTCAGCAATAGAGTAGGCAACATAACCCGCAAAGACTGGAAGCATCAAACCAAAGGCAGCTCCACCAATTTTCATGAACATAGAAGCTAACTCATGGTAAGAACCAAGATTGCCAAGGTTTTCATTTGGAACACCCAAAGCACCGTCAATCAAGAAGGCAAGGGCAATCATGATACCACCACCGATAACGAATGGTAACATTTGAGAGACACCACTCATCAAGTGTTTGTAGAAGGCACCACCAAGGCTTTGTTTTTCGTTAGAGGCTGTTGCGGCTTTGGCTCCATTAGCAGCACGGTAGACTTCAGCATCTCCAGAAAGAGCCAAGTTGATCAACTCTTCTGTCTTACGGATACCGTCAGCAACCGGACGATTGATCAATGGTTTACCATCGAAACGATCCATATCAACCGCCTTGTCTGCTGCAATGATAACAGCTTTAGCCTTGCGGATATCTTCTGCAGTTAGTTGATTTCCAACACCGCTAGCACCGTTGGTTTCGACCTTAATTCCAACACCCATTTCAGCAGTCACTTTTTGAAGGGCTTCTTGGGCCATGTAAGTGTGGGCAATACCTGTCGTACAAGCTGTAACAGCTACGATAAAGTCACCAGTTTCATTAGCAGGTACTTGAACAGGCTCTTCAGTTTTTTCTGAAGCTTGGTCAAAAAGTTCAATGACTTGGTCAGCTGATGTTACTTGACGAAGTTTATCAGCAAAGCCGTCTTTCATCAAGTATTGAGACAATTCTGCCAAGGCAGCCAAGTGAGTGTCATTAGCACCTTCTGGAGCCGCAATCATGAAGAAGAGATCAGTTGCTTTTCCATCCAAGCTCTCATAGTCAACACCCTTATTTGACTTAGCAAAGAGAACAGTCGCTTCTTTGACAGCAGCGTTTTTGCTGTGAGGCATTGCTATACCGTCTCCTAAACCAGTAGAAGTCAAGGCTTCACGCGCCAAAATTCCTTCTTTAAAAGTTTCAAAATCTGTCACATAACCGTGGTCTGTCAAGCTTTTAATCATCTCTTCGATGACAGCTGTTTTTTCAGTTGCCTGCAAATCCAGCAACATAACATCTTTTCTCAATAGGTCTTGAATTTTCATCGTTTTTCTACCTCAACTTTTTCATATGTTTCTTTAATAAATTCCGCCGTTGCCAAGTCGTCTGAGAAGGTGGTTGCCGTTCCACAAGCTACTCCCCATTTGAAGGCTTCTACTGCGTCTTTGGATTTGACAAATTCACCTGTAAATCCAGCGACCATAGAATCACCAGCCCCAACTGAATTTTTGACTGTCCCTTTGATTGGTTTAGCAAAGTATGCTCCCTCAGATGTGACAAGAAGTGCACCGTCCCCAGCCATGGAGATAATGACGTTTTGAGCTCCTTTGGCCAGTAACTGACGAGCGTATTTTTCAATTTCATCTAAACTTTCGAGTTTAACTCCAAAGATAGCTCCAAGCTCGTGATTATTTGGTTTGACCAAAAGTGGCTGATAGTCCAAGCTATCAATCAAGGTCTGTCCTTCAAAGTCACAAACGACTTGCGCACCAGTCTTGCGTGTCAAGGCAATCAAATCCTTGTAGATGACGTTGCCTAGATTTTTAGCACTTGAACCAGCAAAGACAACTGTATCTTCTGCTGTCAGACTAGATAAAATAGCTTTCAATTCTTCTAGCTGAGCTGGTTCGACATTTGGACCAGTCCCGTTGATTTCTGTTTCTTGGTCTGCTTTGATTTTAACATTGATACGAGTATCTTCTGCCACTTGGACAAAACGTGTCTCAATTTCTTCATCAGCCAAAGTATCTGTGATAAATTTACCAGTAAAACCTCCGATAAATCCCGTCGCTGTATTTGGTATATCCAAACGTTTCAAGACACGACTGACATTGATTCCTTTCCCACCAGCAAACTTATCATCACTGTCCATACGATTGACACTACCGACTTGAACTTGGTCCAAACGAACGATATAGTCAATGGATGGATTGAGTGTGACTGTATAAATCATACTTCTATTACCTCCGTTTTCTCCTTAATAGCCTGCAAGAGCTCATGCCCTTGACTTGTGATAACAATAGCTCGTTTGAGTGGAGCTACCTTGGCAAAGCAAGTTTGTCCAATCTTAGACGAATCCACCAAGACATAGGTCTGTTTGGCATTCTCTAAAATAGCACGCTTCACAGCTCCCTCCTCCATATCAGGAGTCGTATAATAGCCATCGTCCACACCATTCATCCCGATAAAGGCACGGTCAAAGTGCAATTGGTTAATCTGGTTAAGAGCAACGCCCCCGATACTAGCATCTGTCGCCGTCTTGACGTTTCCTCCAACCATGACAGTTGGAATCTGCTTTTCAACCAACTGAGCGGCATGGTGAATGGAGTTGGTCACAACTGTAACATTCTTATTGACCAATTCATGAATCAAAAAAGCAGTTGTTGTTCCAGCATCGATAAAGATGACATCTTTTTCTTTAATGAGAGAGGCTGCCTTCTGAGCCAGCAACTTCTTTTCTTGAAGGTTTTTGACAGATTTTTCTTGAATGGTTTCTTCTTCTTGCAAGGAATGGGGCAATTCTGCTCCACCATGCACGCGACGAAGCTTGTTTTCCGCTTCCAACTCATCCAAGTCTCTTCGAACCGTTGATTCTGACGTTTCTAGCAAACTAACTAATTTTTCAAGAGAAACTACATGATGTTGATTTAACTCCTCTAAAATCAGTTGCTTCCGCTCTGTTTTTAACACCGAATCACCTCCTGTTATCGTTTACACCATTCATTCTATCATACTTTTTTTCAAAGTCAAGCATTTTTTATCATTTTCCTTCAAATTCTGTCATTTTTCTTATTTACAGAATTTTTATTGCAAGATAAGGACCTTTATGGTAGACTATTTAAGTAAGTATTGGAAGATTACTCAAGAGGCTTAAGAGGCCGTGTTGGAAACGCGGTAGGCGTGTAATAGCGTGCGTGGGTTCGAATCCCATGTCTTCCGTGGAAAAACAGATCTAATACATGATACCCTAAAACTTTGTATTTCTATCTTAGTTTTTGGGTATTTTGTAATTTCTTTACAATCTCCACATCGTTTCAATATACAAGTTCTAGAGAGAGTATGAATTCTTTCCACTCCCTTCTTATCTCATACTATTTTACAAACAGTAAAAGACAAAATCTCAAATACTTCAAGTTTAATTAATCCAGTTTCTTAAACTCTTACTTTTTAACTAAACCATAAAAGATTTTCTTTTCGTTCTTTTTTTGATATACTTTACTTATAAAAACAGATAAATTAAATATCAAAACTTATTATGAAATTCTATAGAGTGTAAAATGAAGGGAAGAACAAAATGTCAAAAGTTGTTAAAGTTACAGGAGCAGAGGTTGTAATCTCACATAATGAAGAGTACTTAAAAATAAATCCATCTGAATTAAATTTTGTTCCAAAATTAGGTGACGAAGTTGAAATTCATAAAGTAGATGGTGAGATTATTATCATGAAAGTTGAAGATAAAAAAGACGACAAAATTAATATTAACATTGTCAATGAAAACAACGCTGTGCAAAATCAGTCACAAGTTGTTCACACTCAAGAAATCGCTACGGGTGTACATTATGTTAATAAGTGGGTTTATGTTATTCTTGCTTTATTCTTAGGCGGATTGGGTATACATCATTTTTACGCAGGATATAACGGAAAAGGTTTCCTTTTTCTGATTTTATCTTTAACAGGAATACCTGCTATTATTGCACTTTTCCAAGGCATCATAGCTCTCTTTAAGAAACCAGATGCATACGGAAGGATCGCTGTCTGATCTACATTTCAGATTTCCACTCTCTAGAATGTAGATAAAGTAGAAAGGAAAGATATGAAAGAGTTACTTCTGACAGATAGTGAAGCTAAAGCTCTCATAAAAATAATTAAAGCAATTGCTAATAAACACAATCGAACTCTTACGAATCGCAGTTCAGGTACTATTGACCTTGTTGGCAAGCATGATACTAGATTTATTTTGAACTACTTCTACAGCACTACAAGCAAAGTTTTTCATCTAAGGGAAACTCAACACAACTATACTCTCTTACGAATCAATCTAAATAATAAATTCCATAAGAACGCAAACGGCGAGAAAGTTTGGGGCAATCGAGTTAACATCTTCTCTGAAGAAGAGTATTATCAAAAAGGGGATGAAACAACTCATTACAAAGCCTATCCACTACCTTATGAAGATATTCTTAACACTGATGACTTCCTGAATATGCTTGATAATTTGCTTGACTATACCAATGTGAACAATCCTGAAAATATAGCAATTAATATACAAGAGGATTTGTTATAATCACCCTATAAAGAAAGGAGAATATCATGAATGCTACTGATATCAAAAATACCTATCTAAATTACATAAAAGAAAACGCTGTTTTTAACGATGTGACTGATACTCATACTGAAGTGATTACTCCTTTTATAGACCCATTAGGTGAAGCTATTGGTTTCTCAATAAAAAGCAATGGAAAACATTTGACAGTTACAGATGATGGTTATACTATCTGGAATTTATCCATTAATAATATTGATGTTACAAAAAAAGGGCGACGTCAAGACATCTTTAACTCACTTCTCCACTTTAATGGATTTGATTTACACGATGGAGCAATCGAACGGACGACTGGTAAAGAACATCTAGGACAAGTCATACATGATATGACACAATTGCTGATGAATGTTTATGACTTTATTCAGCTAACACCTAACAATATTAAATCTCAATTTTTAGACGATGTTAAATCTTACTTCATGAAAAATGAGCATTACACAGTCTTTCCAGCTTTCTCAATTGCAGGTAAATCTCGTTTAGAACACCGCTTTAATTTTGTGTTTATGAGTAAAGGTATTTCAAAAATAGCCAGAGTTCACAATAACATAACCAAACAACAAGTTGATACTATCTTAGCTAGTTGGTTAGATACATCTGAATACCGTAGAAAAGAATATGGAGATACAGAACAGTTGTATATCATTGTAAGCGATGAAGGGTATAATAATATCAAAGATGACCATCAAATCGCTCTACAAGAGTATGGTATTAACATTTTGAACTTCTCAGATAAAGAACAATTAGAGGTCCAATTAGGGAAGTAACTACAAAAAATCCTATATTTACTAAAGCATGCAGAGGAATACTCGAATCGGAGAACGCTTTACGAAGTACATAGATTTCTAGGATGCAACAAATGTTGTATCCTTTTTTTGTATCCCTTTTTTAAAAATAGGGTCTGTTTTAGGCTCTGTTTGTGACTCCTTTTTTAGCAAAAGAATGCAAAGGAATACCAAAGACAAAAACAAAAAACGTTGATTTAACAACGTTTTACCAAGGAATGCAAAGGAATAATGGAGCCGGTGGGAGTCGAACCCACGTCCAAACACCTGCCAACATATTTGTCTACAACCATAGGTTATGTATTAGTTTAACAGCCCCTCGACACATAACTCAAGCCTAGAAACTGCGAGTCTATCAATCTCTTATCAAGCCGCTAGACAAGACTCAATCGTATCTCGCTAATAATAAGACCTGTCATTGAACACGAGCAATCCAAATCGGGTCACGCCTGCTGGTTTTTAGGCAGCTAGAGCGTAAGAAGTGTTATTTTTTGCAGTTATATTTAACTGAGCGTTTACGTCGCCACACGAGTCGCAAAATATGCCTCATAATGCCTGTCGAATCCGTAACGACCCCAAAAGACAGTAAAACCATTATACCTTATCTAACACGAAAATGCAAAAAAGAAATCACATACCTAAAAAAGATACTATTCGAGAAATTTAGCAAACTGGGAGACTAACTACAACTTTCTCAGTGCATAACTTTACGATTGTGAATAGAGCTTACGAAATCCAATTAACACCTACCTAAGATAAAGCTATCTGTTTTGAAGAAATTCACGAAGAGAATTATTCTAAAATACTTTCAGATGAGAATTTTCCTACTCTCTTTGTTTCAATTCATTTGAGTTTAAAAACAATAAAATCAATCCTTATATTATTCGGACTACTTTTCACTTATTGCACCAAAATATAGTAAAATGAAATAAGAATAGGACGAATAGATCAGGACAGTCAAACCGATTTCTAACAATGTTTTAGAATTAGAGGTGTACTATTCTAGTTTCAATCTACTATAAATGTCTTTCTCAACATCCTTATCCAACAAGAATGCTGTGGCGTCCTTCTTAACTTGAACCAGGTCAATATTCTGGGCTTGGGCTGCATAGACGCAGCCACAATAACATTGACGATAGATATCATACTCCTCACACATCTCTACTGAAC
>NZ_VMMQ01000038.1:0-1317 GCF_013277295.1 Streptococcus sp. 477 | reverse complement strand
GCTATATGGCATAAATCAAGTACCTTAGAGATTCCAAGTAATATTGAGTTAGCTTTTATCCCACCTTATACTCCAGAAATGAACCCTATTGAACAAGTCTGGAAAGAAATTCGAAAACGAGGTTTCAAAAATAAGGCTTTCCAAACATTGGAAGCCGTCATTGATAAGCTTCAAGAAGTTATTCAAGGACTGGAAAAAAGCGTTTTAAAGTCCACTGTCAGCAGACAATGGACAAGGTTGCTTTTTGAAAATGATTGAGTATAAAGGAATCTTTCGGTTTTTGACGACTCGCTTTTTCCTCTCTAAGTGTCCTTGTTCACGTAAGTTCTTTTCCCACGTGAAGAGAGTTCTGACGCCAACATCAAAAACCTTGGCTGCCTCGACATGGCTGTGCCCCTCTTTGATGTAATCTAATGCTCGCTGTTTAAAATCTGTACTAAAGGAAAGAAAACAAAGAAACGAGCCTGTGTCGAACTCAATCTTTCTGAAAGACAAATCAATGCCCTTCAACTACACTATTCTAACGCAAAATTGGAAGCCACTAATAATCTCATCAAGCTTATCAAGCGCAATGCCTTTGGTTTTCGGAACTTTGAAAACTTCAAAAAACGGATTTTTATCGCTCTTAACATCAAAAAAGAAAGGACAAAATTTGTCCTTTCTAGATCTTAGCTGACTTCAACACTCTACAGTTGACCAAGAGCCCCTTTTTACTATCCACTGTAGGGTAAGTATATCCAGCTAATGTGTAGATTACCCTAGTTCTTTTTAATTGATAAAAAATTGTGTATGTAAAAGCGATTGAGAATCAAATAGAATCATTTACTTAAGCTTCTTCATCATCTTTTTTCTTTTTAGAAAAGAGTAAACCTACTGCTCCAAAGATTGATAGAAGTCCTAGAGCAGCTGTAGTATTATCTGATCGTATACCAGTATTAGGCAACATTGCTCTCGTTTGATACGATGTAGGCTGAGTTCCTGCTACTATATCTGATACATTCAAGGCTGCCGCTGCCGCAACTAAGTCATTCTTAGCTTTCTCAACTTCTGCTTGACTTGCACCTTCTTTAGCTGCTACAGCTTTTGCCGCTGCAAGTGCTTGATCATAGGCAGTACGCTTAGCTTGGTCTGCATTCGTGTACTTGGCGTCAGCTTTTGTTGCATCTTCTTTCGCAATTTCAGCTTTCAACTCATCTTTACTTGTTGCTTGTCCATTCAAGGCTGCCGCTGCCGCAACTAAGTCATTCTTAGCTTTCTCAACTTCTGCTTGACTTGCACCTTCTTTAGCTGCTACAGCTTTTGCCGCTTTAAGAGCTT
>NZ_VMMQ01000037.1:0-2578 GCF_013277295.1 Streptococcus sp. 477 | reverse complement strand
AACCACCCTCGCTTTTTAAAATTTAGCTTAGGCTAAAAGAGTCCACCGGACTCTTTTACTACGTCCCATAACCAATGATTTAATGGCGCGTTCAGCTAGATTATTGGAAAGGACCAGATGCCCGTCTTTCAAAATGGCCTTAAAGGTTTCTTCATACTTGAGACTGTATTCAATTGCCCTTCCTAGTTTTGAACCAGGTAAAACTGACTGACGCCGACACCAAGCAAAGAAGTCTTCCATTAGGGGTTGGAGCTCTTCTTGACGTTTCTGTAGTCGTTCATCAGCTGGCAAAACCTCCCAGTCTCTTTCCAAGGCAAATAACTGGTCACAATAAGCTAAACCTTTAGCTCCTAAGGATGAGTTATCTGCTTGCTTGGGGGTGGATTCAAAAAACTTCCTTCTCACATGCGCCCAACATCCAACAAGTTCAGCTTCTTCCAGTTGACGATAAGCTTCTAGCGGTTCGCAGTTTACCAAGCTTAGCGTCGCCTTGCTCCTAAACCTTGGACTGCTATCGCATAGGCAGAACTAGAGGACTAAAGTCCTAAGTTACTGCCGCAACATATCACAATGCACATATCCAGAATAATCTCCTAGGAATTCTTGTACTACTGAACCACTTCGACGCTGATCATGGTGGTACAGCGTGATTCCTTGCTTCTCAGCTTTCCCAGACAAAAAAGTCCAATAGTAGGTCAGATGGCTATCACTCTCTAGCACCCTATAATAGGTTTCATCCGCATGAAGAAGAGCTTGTTCTAACAACTTTTCTCGTAAAAGGTTATAAAGGGACTCTAATAGTATTGACTCGCCTTGATATGCCAATTAGAGATTTCCTTACGTGTGATTGGTAAACCCATCCTAGCCCAATCTTCTTCTTGGCGATAATTGGGAACCTTCAGATTAAACTTCTGATGGATGGTGTGAGCGATTATAGAAGCTGAGCCAAGGCTATGCGCCAAAGGGGCTTTAGGGATAGGAGCTTTCACGATTTTATCACTCGGATTTTTCTCACTGCATGCTTGGCACTTATAAGCGTGTTGGATATGATCTATGCGTTTTAATTGCGCAGGAATAAAGACTAATTCTTGGCCTTGAAGACTCGCTCCAATCTCTTTTAGCTCTCCCTGACAGTCAGGGCAAATGCAATCCTCTAAGCGATGATGAACTTCTTCTGAATCGAATTGGGCAAGAAGAGCTTGACGTTTCCCTTTAGCTTTCTTACGTTTATAGGTGATTTCTTCTCTTTCAACTGGGAACATCTCCATCTTCATCAGATGAAACTTCCTCCTCAAAAAGGCTGACTTGTCCAGATGGACAAACACTTTTCTCAGAGGATTTTCCATAGAGCTTTTGCGTTAGATAAGCCACTTGTTCACGCAGAAGGGCAAGTTCATTGGTGAGACTATCAATTGTAGCACTCTGTTGTTGAATGAGTTTTAATAAGTCTTTCATCATCTTCCCTCTCTGTTTTCTAACTTTATTATACTAAAAAGAAAGTCCTCATTTCAATAGAAATCACGACTTTCTGATGAATTTATTTTTGGAGTGATAGAAAAGCCCTTCATCAGCCAGTCTACTTGTTCAGGTGTGAGAGCTTTGACATCCTTTTCTGTACTTGGCCAAGTCAACTTACCGTTCTCAAAGCGTTTATATAGTAGCCAAAATCCTTGACCATCCCAGTAAAGGGCTTTAAAGCGGTCTTTACGTCCACCACAAAAGAGAAAGACTTGACCTGAGAAAGGATCCAATTCAAAGTGGGTTTTAATGAGATAAGCCAGTGAATCAATGCCTTGTCTCATATCCGTTTTCCCACATACGAGATAGACCTGCCCTAGGCTAGATAGATGAATTGTCATAGAGCAACACCTTATCCAAAAGCTCTTCTATCATTTCGAGATTGAGAGATTGAAAAAAACTTACTTCAAGCTTGCCAATACGAATTTTAAGCAGAATATCATTTCTCTTTTTAGAATCAAAACGACGAGATTGTGGAATCTCTACAGGAACAATAGGTTGTGGCATTAAAATATCCTCCAATAGTTTTACTTTACTAATAGTATACAGGAGGTCTTCCATGAATGATAGATACCTTGTTATGACGCGCTTACATTCTAACGCTAAATTGGAAGCAACGAATAATCTCATTAAACTCATCAAACGCAATGTCTTTGGTTTTCGGAACTTTGAAAACTTCAAAAAACGGATTTTCATCGCTCTGAACATCAAAAAAAGAAAGGACAAAATTTGTCCTTTCTGAATCTTAGCTAACTTCCATCTACTACAGTTGGCAAAGAGGCTTCTTCACTATCCGCTATAGGGTGAGTATATCCAGCTAATGTGTAGGTTACCCTAGTTCTTTTTAATTGATAAAGATTTTTGCATGTGAAGGCTATTGAGAATCAAATAGAATCATCTACTTAAGCTTCTTCATCATCTTTTTTCTTTTTAGAAAAGAGTAAACCGACTGCTCCAAAGATTGATAGAAGTCCTAGAGCAGCTGTAGTGCTATCTGATCGACTACCAGTATTAGGTAATGCAGCTGCCTTAGCCTTGTCCTTAGCCACTGGGTTAACTG
>NZ_VMMQ01000036.1:0-9872 GCF_013277295.1 Streptococcus sp. 477 | reverse complement strand
TTAAGTGATAAAGTCGGGAACGTGATTATCCCTAGCTTGGAAGAAGATCTTGATGGACTTGGTTACCTTCAAGGAAAAGACGTTGACTTTGTAAACAAAAAAGCGACTGACGGTGTTCTTCTTGCCCACACAGATGGTGATGTACCAAACATGTACGTGACTCTTCCTGAGCAAGATGCTTTCACTCTTGGATACACTATCTACTTCTTCGAATTGGCTATTGCCCTTTCAGGTTACTTGAATGCTATCAACCCATTTGACCAACCAGGTGTTGAAGCTTACAAACGTAACATGTTTGCCCTTCTTGGAAAACCAGGATTTGAAGAATTGAGCAAAGAACTTAACGCACGTCTATAATAGAAGAGAAGAAAAGAGTGGTTTGCCCACTCTTTTTACTCTCTTTATCCATAGAAATTGGACTCAGCCAAGACTTGTGATATAATATAGAGAGCAAAAAGGCAGACGCCTAGATACTTTATAGGAGAAACTATGTCAAAAGATATCCGCGTACGTTACGCACCAAGTCCAACAGGACTACTACACATCGGAAATGCCCGTACAGCATTGTTCAACTACCTATACGCCCGTCATCACGGTGGAACTTTTATTATCCGTATCGAAGATACTGACCGTAAACGTCATGTCGAGGATGGAGAACGTTCACAGCTTGAAAACCTTCGTTGGTTGGGCATGGATTGGGATGAAAGCCCAGAAACACATGAAAATTACCGCCAGTCTGAACGTTTGGACTTGTATCAAAAATACATCGACCAATTGCTAGCTGAAGGAAAGGCCTACAAATCTTACGTTACAGAAGAAGAGTTGGCAGCTGAACGCGAACGCCAAGAAGTAGCTGGTGCAACCCCTCGTTACATCAATGAATACCTTGGTATGAGTGAAGAGGAAAAAGCTGCTTACATCGCAGAACGCGAAGCTGCTGGTATCATCCCAACGGTTCGTTTGGCTGTCAATGAATCAGGTATCTACAAGTGGCATGATATGGTCAAAGGAGATATCGAATTTGAAGGTGGCAATATCGGTGGTGACTGGGTTATCCAAAAGAAAGACGGTTACCCAACTTACAATTTTGCCGTTGTTATCGATGACCACGATATGCAAATCTCTCATGTAATCCGTGGAGATGACCACATTGCTAATACACCAAAACAGCTTATGGTTTATGAAGCACTTGGTTGGGAAGCTCCAGAGTTCGGTCACATGACCTTAATTATCAACTCTGAAACTGGTAAAAAATTGTCTAAACGTGACACCAACACCCTTCAGTTTATCGAAGACTACCGTAAAAAAGGTTATTTACCAGAAGCAGTCTTTAACTTTATTGCTCTTCTTGGTTGGAACCCAGGTGGCGAAGATGAGATTTTCTCTCGTGAAGAGCTTATTAAACTTTTCGATGAAAACCGCCTCAGCAAGTCTCCAGCTGCCTTTGACCAGAAAAAACTAGACTGGATGAGCAATGATTATATCAAGAATGCGGACCTAGAAACCATCTTTGAAATGGCAAAACCATTCTTAGAAGAAGCGGGTCGATTGACTGACAAGGCTGAAAAATTAGTTGAGCTCTATAAACCACAAATGAAATCAGTAGATGAGATTATCCCATTGACAGATCTCTTCTTCTCAGATTTCCCAGAATTGACCGAAGCAGAGCGCGAAGTCATGGCGGGGGAAACAGTCCCAACAGTTCTTGAAGCCTTCAAAGCAAAACTTGAATCGATGACAGACGATGAATTCGTGACAGAGAATATCTTCCCACAAATTAAAGCAGTCCAAAAAGAAACAGGTATTAAAGGGAAAAATCTTTTCATGCCTATTCGTATCGCAGTTTCAGGTGAAATGCATGGACCAGAATTACCAGATACAATTTTCTTGCTTGGACGTAAAAAATCAATTCAGCATATCGAAAACATGCTAAAAGAGATCTCTAAATAAGAAGGATGCAACAATGGACATCTGGGAAAAGATGTACGAAGAAGCACAGAAATTGTATAATCCACATGAAGTATCTGATTTTGTTTATGCTAATCATGTCGTTGCCGCAGTAGAAGCAGAAGATGGACAAATATTTACAGGATTCTGTATGGAGGGAACCTGTGGTGTTTTCCATCTCTGCGCAGAGCGGGCAGCTCTCTTCAATATGTACCAATTTTCAGGACAAACTAAGGTTAAAAAAGTATTAGCCTTTCGCGACAAACCACCTTATGGTGGAAGTTCAGGAATGCCCTGTGGAGCTTGCAGAGAATTCCTATTAGAGTTGAACGCTGAAAATAAAGATGCAGAATTCATGATGGACTACGATACAAGAAAGACAGTGAAAGTCGCAGAACTAATGCCCTATTGGTGGGGAGAAGAACGTGCTTCTAAGTTTAATAATCAATAGAAGAGTCAGTATAATTCTGGCTCTTTTTACTATAATTTGAAAAACTGTACTTGAAAAAATGAAAAAAGTTTAAAAAAGTAGAAAATCTAATTGCTACTGCTATTTCCGGTGGTGTGGCAGGCATTGGTAATTTGGTAAAGAAAAAAGGATTGGCAGTTGCTAAAGCTACTTTAAGTAGGGTAGCTAAAAAAGCTGCTATTCGTTTAGGCATTTATAGCAATCGGTTAGCTGAACTTCTTGAACGTATATTTGATTATATTAACATTTTCTACAATGTAGGTTATGCGGTAGCTCAATGGGTTGATGCTAGGGATGTATATCCAAATAATGGACGGATTAATTTCTGGGCTTAAATCTATGTGTAAGATTTTATTATCTTTGTTTTTGTTTGTTTTCTTATTTCATTTGCTAGAACATTACATTTTTGGATTTGATCAGTTGAGTGTTACCCAATTATTATTATCTTCGATTTTTGTTGCAGGTATCAGAAAAATTGGAGATGAGTCATAAGAGAGAAGGCAGAAGTTAGAGGCTAGCTTCTGCTTTTTTATCTACATTGCTTTACCGGTAAATAAAAAAGTTAAAAATATCACAAAAATACCTAAAGAGCCAATTGAAAAGGCTTGCAATTATATTATAAATAGTACATTTAAAAAACGGAGGAGTGCTTTATGAAAACCTATACTTATGTTAAACCAGGACTTGCTTCTTTTGTTGATGTAGATAAACCAGTTATTCGCAAGCCAACAGACGCTATTGTGCGTATCGTAAAATACTATTTGTGGAACAGACCTCCATATTATCAAAGGGGATGTTCCTGCTTGTCAAAGTGGTACCATTCTTGGCTACGAAGGGATTGGGATTGTTGAAGAAGTTGGGGAAGGAGTTTCTAACTTCAAAAAAGGCGACAAGGACTTGATTTCTTGTGTCTGCGCCTGTGGTAAATGCTACTACTGTAAAAAAGGAATTTATGCCCACTGTGAAGACGAAGGGGCTGGATTTTCGGTCACTTGATTGATGGTATGCAGGCTGAATATCTACGTGTCCCTCATGCAGATAACACTCTTTACCATACTCCAGAAGACTTGTCAGATGAATCCTTGGTTATGCTATCAGACATTCTGCCTACTGGATATGAAATTGGTGTCTTAAAAGGGGAAGTGGAACCTGGTTGTAGCGTAGCTATTATTGGTTCAGGACCAGTTGGATTGGCTGCTCTCTTGACAGCTCAGTTCTACTCACCAGCCAAATTGATTATGGTGGACTTAGACGATAACCGCTTGGAAACTGCTTTATCATTTGGTGCGACTCACAAGGTTAATTCTTCAGACCCTGAAAAAGCGATTAAAGAAATTTATGATTTGACAGATGGTCGTGGTGTGGATGTCGCTATCGAAGCTGTTGGTATTCCTGTAACATTTGATTTCTGTCAAAAGATTATCGGTGTAGACGGAACAGTTGCCAACTGTGGTGTACATGGTAAACCAGTTGAATTCGATTTGGACAAACTTTGGATTCGCAACATCAATGTAACAACTGGTTTGGTATCTACAAATACAACTCCACAATTGTTGAAAGCACTTGAAAGTCATAAGATTGAACCAGAAAAATTGGTAACTCACTATTTCAAACTCAGTGAAATTGAAAAAGCCTACGAAGTCTTCGGTAAGGCAGCAGACCACCATGCCATTAAGGTCATCATCGAAAACGATATTTCTGAAGCATAGGTAGTAAAAAGATTTTGGAACACAAGCAAATAGAAATTCAGTCATCCATCAGATGGCTGGATTTTTTATCAAGAAATTAAGAAATGAGCATATTTCTTTCCTTGTTTAGCGGAATTGGTTATAATATACGGTACAAAGGAATGAATGAATATGTATCGTGTTATAGAAATGTACGGAGATTTTGAACCCTGGTGGTTCTTAGAAGGTTGGGAAGAAGATATTGTAGCTAGTAAGAAATTTGACCAGTATTATGATGCTCTCAAATACTACAAAACTTGCTGGTTTAGATTGGAACAAGAATCCCCTCTTTATAAAAGTAGAAGTGATTTGATGACCATTTTTTGGGACCCAGAAGACCAACGCTGGTGTGATGAATGTGACGAGTATTTACAACAATACCATTCTTTGGCTCTTTTACAGGATGAGCAGGTTATTCCAGATGAAAAACTACGTCCAGGCTATGAAAAACAAACAGGTAAGGAAAGGCACCGTTCTTGCCGTATGAAAGTAAAATAGAGAAAAAGTAACTTTTTGGAGTTGCTTTTTTATTTTTCCCAAATCTTTGCGAATAGTATAGGTGAGGAGGTAGGTATGGTTCAAGAAATTGCACAAGAAATCATTCGTTCGGCCCGGAAAAAAGGAGCGCAAGATATTTATTTTGTCCCTAAGTTAGATGCCTATGAGCTTCATATGAGGGTAGGAGACGAGCGCTGTAAAATTGGCTGTTATAACTTCGAAAAATTTGCGGCCGTCATCAGTCACTTTAAGTTTGTGGCGGGTATGAATGTGGGAGAAAAGCGACGTAGTCAACTCGGTTCCTGTGACTATGAATATGACCAGAAGATGGCGTCCCTACGTTTATCTACCGTAGGCGATTATCGAGGGCATGAGAGTTTAGTCATTCGCTTGTTGCACGATGAAGAGCAGGACTTGCATTTTTGGTTTCAGGATATTGAAGAATTAGGCAAGCAGTACAGGCAACGGGGACTCTATCTTTTTGCTGGCCCGGTTGGGAGTGGTAAGACGACCCTGATGCATGAATTGTCCAAGTCACTCTTTAAGGGGCAACAAGTTATGTCCATCGAAGATCCTGTCGAAATCAAGCAGGACGACATGCTTCAGTTGCAGTTGAACGAAGCAATCGGCCTAACCTATGAAAATCTAATCAAACTTTCCTTGCGTCATCGACCAGATCTCTTGATTATCGGAGAAATTCGGGACAGCGAGACGGCGCGTGCAGTGGTCAGAGCTAGTTTGACAGGTGCAACAGTTTTTTCAACCATTCACGCCAAGAGTATCCGAGGTGTTTATGAGCGTCTGCTGGAGTTGGGTGTGAGTGAAGAAGAATTGGCAGTTGTTCTGCAAGGAGTCTGCTACCAGAGATTAATCGGGGGAGGAGGAATCGTTGACTTTGCAAGCAGAGATTATCAAGAACACCAAGCAGCCAAGTGGAATGAGCAAATTGACCAGCTTCTTAAAGATGGACATATCACAAGTCTTCAGGCTGAGACGGAAAAAATTAGCTACAGCTAAGCAAAAAAATATCATCACCCTATTTAACAATCTCTTTTCTAGCGGTTTTCATCTGGTGGAGACCATCTCCTTTTTAGATAGGAGTGCTTTGTTGGACAGGCAGTGTGTGACCCAGATGCGTGTGGGCTTGTCTCAGGGGAAATCATTCTCAGAAATGATGGAAAGTTTGGGATGTTCAAGTGCCATTGTCACCCAGTTATCCCTAGCTGAAGTTCATGGCAATCTCCACCTGAGTTTGGGAAAGATAGAAGAATATCTGGACAATCTGGCTAAGGTCAAGAAAAAATTGATTGAAGTAGCGACCTATCCCTTGATTTTGCTGGGTTTTCTTCTCTTAATTATGCTGGGGCTACGGAATTACCTGCTCCCACAACTGGATAGTAGCAATATTGCCGCCCAAATTATCGGCAATCTGCCACAAATCTTTCTAGGCATGATAGTTTTTGTTTCAGTAGGTGTCCTTTTAGCGCTCACTTTCTATAAAAGAAGTTCTAAGATGCGCGTCTTTTCTATCTTAGCACGCCTTCCCTTTTTTGGAATCTTTGTGCAGACCTATTTGACAGCCTATTACGCGCGTGAGTGGGGGAATATGATTTCTCAAGGGATGGAGTTGACGCAGATTTTTCAGATGATGCAGGAACAAGGTTCCCAACTCTTTAAAGAAATCGGTCGAGATTTGGCGCAAGCCCTACAAAATGGTCAGGAATTTTCTCAGACTATAGGAACCTATCCTTTCTTTAAAAAGGAGTTGAGTCTCATCATCGAGTATGGGGAAGTCAAGTCCAAGCTGGGTAGTGAGTTGGAAATCTATGCTGAAAAAACTTGGGAAGCCTTTTTTACCCGAGTCAACCGCACCATGAATTTGGTGCAGCCACTGGTTTTTATCTTTGTGGCACTGATTATCGTTTTACTTTATGCGGCAATGCTCATGCCCATGTATCAAAATATGGAGGTAAATTTTTAAAATGAAAAAAATGATGACATTCTTGAAAAAAGTGAAAGTGAAGGCTTTCACACTTGTGGAAATGTTGGTGGTCCTTTTAATCATCAGCGTGCTTCTCTTGCTCTTTGTACCTAATCTGACCAAGCAAAAAGAAGCAGTCAACGACAAAGGAAAAGCTGCTGTTGTTAAGGTGGTGGAAAGTCAGGCAGAACTTTATAGTTTGGGAAAAAATGAAGAGGCTAGCCTAAGCAAGTTACAAGCAGATGGGCGAATCACCGAGGAACAGGCTAAAGCCTATAAAGAATACCATGCTAAACAAAATAAGACTCAAACGGTCGCGGATTAAGGCCTTTACCATGCTTGAAAGTCTCTTGGTTTTGGGACTTGTGAGTATCCTTGCCTTGGGCTTGTCAGGCTCTGTCCAGTCCACTTTTGCGGCGGTAGAGGAACAGATTTTCTTTATGGAGTTTGAAGAACTCTATAGGGAAACCCAAAAACGCAGTGTAGCTAGTCAACAAAAGACTAGTCTGAACTTAGATGGGCAGACCATTAGCAATGGCAGTCAAAAGCTGACAGTTCCTAAAGGAATTCAGGCACCATCAGGCCAAAGTATTACATTTGACCGAGCTGGGGGCAATTCGTCCTTAGCTAAGGTTGAATTTCAGACCAGTAAAGGAGCGATTCGCTATCAATTATATCTAGGAAATGGAAAAATTAAACGCATTAAGGAAACAAAAAATTAGGGCAGTGATTTTACTGGAAGCAGTAGTCGCTCTAGCTATCTTTGCCAGCATTGCGACCCTCCTTTTGGGACAAATTCAAAAAAATAGGCAAGAGGAAGCAAAAATCTTGCAAAAGGAAGAAGTCTTGAGGGTAGCTAAGATGACCTTGCAGACAGGTCAAAATCAGGTAAACATAAACGGAGTTGAGATTCAGGTGTTTTCTAGCGAAAAGGGATTGGAGGTCTACCATGGTTCAGAACAGTTGTTGGCAATCAAAGAGCCATAAGGTCAAGGCTTTTACCTTGTTGGAATCCCTGATTGCCCTGATTGTCATCAGTGGAGGATTACTCCTTTTTCAAGCTATGAGTCAGCTCCTCATTTCAGAAGTTCGCTACCAGCAACAAAGCGAGCAAAAAGAGTGGCTCTTGTTTGTGAACCAGCTGGAGGCAGAGTTAGAGCGTTCTCAGTTTGAAAAGGTGGAAGGCAATCGTATCTATATGAAGCAGGATGGCAAGGAGATCGCTATGGGTAAGTCTAGGGCAGATGATTTCCGTAAAACGAATGCTCGTGGTCGAGGTTATCAACCTATGGTCTATGGGCTTAAGTCTGCGCAGATTACAGAGGAGGGCCAACTGGTACACTTTCGTTTCCAATTTCAAAAAGGCTTAGAAAGGGAGTTCATCTATCGTGTGGAAAAAGAAAAAAGTTAAGGCAGGTGTTCTCCTCTATGCAGTCACCATGGCAGCCATCTTTAGTCTTTTGTTGCAATTTTACTTGAACCGACAAGTCGCCCACTATCAAGACTATGCTTTAAATAAAGAAAAACTGATTGCTTTTGCCATGGCCAATCGAGCCAAAGATAAGGTTGAGCAAGAAAGTGGGGAACAGACCTTTAATCTGGGTCAGGTGAGCTATCAAAATAAGAAAACAAGCTTGGTGACAAGGGTTCGTACGCCGAAGAGTCAATATGAGTTTCTGTTTCCTTCAGTCAAAATCAAAGAAGAGAAAAGAGATAAAAAGGAAGAGGTAGCGACCGATTCAAGCGAAAAAGCGGAGAAGAAAAAATCAGAAGAGAAAGAGAATTCCTAGTCAATTCAACTATAATGCGTTGAATCCAGAATAGTCCACTATAGTTTCTAGAAAATTGCTGGAAATGGATATTAAGCTCCAATTCATTTGTTTATATCTTATTTCAGTTTACTATACTTTGTGCTAAACTAAAGATATGAAACATGATTTTAACCACAAAGCAGAAACTTTCGATTCCCCTAAAAATATCTTCCTCGCAAACTTGGTATGTCAAGCAGCCGAGAAACAGATTGATCTTCTATCAGACAAAGAAATTTCGGATGCTTTTTGTATGAATAATCGGGGTAGCTACCTATCCGAATTTTTAAATTTTCCTAGTACGAAGAAGTTACTAAGGAACATCGCGAAAGGTTCTCTTAATCAATCCAATATAAAGGCAAGGAGTAGTAAATACGAAACAAATTTTAAAATTTTTTAAATTGAAATTTGGCTTTTAACATGAGGGGTCTCCCTTCACCAAATTCGAGTCTGCCTATCCCTTGACTATTCTTTCCTTTCACAAACGAGTCGCTTATTCAATTATAAGTTTACGTGCTCCTAGTCACAGTTCTTGTGCTTGATGGAAAGAATGACACCTATAAAAATGCGAGGTAGTGGCTGTACCACTCACTTATTCACCTCCCCGTGATTTGTAGTAGTGATAGGCTTTCTCACTATTATTATAAAACAAAGAGCACAACACTTTTTCATTCTGTCTTGTGGCTTGAGTGAAACGAAAGGAATGAATTATAAACATAAAAGTTTAGTATATAGATTATTCCTCTCAAAATATGCAAATAAGCTAGGATACTAAATTTATAGCAGACTTAGTGAAAAGCAGAAACTAGAAATGATACTAGTTTCTGCTTTTCTCCATAATAATTAATTTCCCCTTTTTTCCTTCTAAATCTTTCTTCACAACAAAAAAACCTGAATTTCTATATGCTTTTTGAGCCAATATATTTTTTTCATTTACAGCCAATACAATATGGTTAATTTCTAATTTTAAAGTTGAGTCTATGAACTCAAATATTTTATTCAGAGCATTAGAACCATATCCTTGATTTCTGAAATTATCATCAATAGAAAATCCTCTAATAAGCGCATAATCTTTTTGATAATAGCCATACTTTTTAGGACCAGTGTTTAGGTGTAGGCAAAAAAATCCAATTACTTTATGTTCTTTATTAAGTATTACTATTGGGTATCTATACTTATCTTTTTTAGACTTTTCAATAATATTTTTTGGGGTATCAGTATGTGTAATATCATTTAAAGAATAAGAACTTAAAGAATGGTAATGGTCAACTTCACTATACAAAGATAATTTCATGATAATTAATTCCTTTCTCTTTATGTAAGATACATAACTAAATAGGACTCTAGGTATGTAGATTTTTTTATGAAATGTCCTATAAAAATCAGATATATTTAGAGTTATTACTTTAGTCCTTTATTTTCATTATTAGACTTCCTGCAAA
>NZ_VMMQ01000035.1:0-34239 GCF_013277295.1 Streptococcus sp. 477 | reverse complement strand
ATTAGACTTCCTGCAAAACTAGAATCCTAGTTCATGATTGATAATGCCAGCAATCAAATTCATTCGTAAGCCGAAGCGTTTACGATGATTTCGATAGGTTGTTGAAAACATTTTAAACGTTTTTATAGTGAAATGAAATAAGAACAGGACAAATCGATCAAGACAGTCAAATCGATTTCTAACAATGTTTTAGAAGTAGAGGTGTACTATTCTAGTTTCAATCTACTATACTCTGTCAAAAATATTCTCAACCTTGCTTCTCTCCTTAGATAGCGCATGGTTACAGGCTTTCTCTTCAGCTGTTAGCGGCTTGAGTTTGCTGGATTTACGTGGAGTTTGTGCTTGAGGATCTATCTTCATGATTCCTTGATAACCACTGTCAGCCAAGATTTTACCAGCTTGTCCGATATTTCTGCGACTCATTTTGAACAACTTCATATCATGACAATAGTTCACAGTGATCTCCAAAGAAACAATTCTCCCTTGACTTGTGACAATCGCTTGAGCCTTCATAGCGTGGCATTTCTTTTTACCAGAATCATTCGCTAATTGTTTTTTAAGGCGATGGATTTTTACTTCCGTCGCATCAATCATTACCGTGTCCTCAGAACTGAGAGGAGTTCTTGAAATCGTAAAACCACTTTGAACAAGAGTTACTTCAACCCATTGACTCCGATGGGTTAAGTTGCTTTCGTGAATAGCAAAATCAGCCGCAATTTGTTCATAAGTTCGATATTTTCGCACATATTGAAGTCGCCATAAGAAGGTATTCTAGGCTTAGTTTAGGTTTTCGTCCCCCTTTTGCGTGTTTACCTTGATAAGCTGTTTTCAATACAGCTAACATCTCTTCAAAAGTGGTGCGCTGAACACCAACAAGACGCTTGAATCGTGCATCAGTTAGTTGTTTACTTGCTTCATAATTCATAGAACTACTATACCATGTTTTGTTTCGCAGGAAGTCTAATAAATAAAAACTCTTTAAAATTTTGTTGGGAAAATGGGAAAAGATATAAATGGAAACTTAGTATAACACTTGGAAAACTCTGTAAAAATAGTAAGTCAATTCATGCTTCGTTTTTTCTCTAGGGAAGTTGGGCGGCTATATTTCTATGACCATTTGTCGGAATAAACATCCCTGCCAAGGGTCTATAGAAAAACTTTTGTTATCAGATTTAGATGCCCAACTTGTCATTTATACTCTTTCATATAGGACTTTCTATAAGGATGGAAAAAAGAAGGGAAATTTGATAAGATAGGAATATGGATTTTGAAAAAATTGAACAAGCTTATACCTATTTACTAGAGAATGTCCAAGTCATCCAAAATGATTTGGCGACCAACTTTTATGACGCCTTAGTGGAGCAAAATAGCATCTATCTGGATGGCGAGACTGAGCTAAATCAGGTCAAGGAGAACAATCAGGCTCTTAAACGCTTAGCGCTTCTCAAAGAAGAATGGCTCAAGACCTACCAGTTTCTCTTGATGAAGGCTGGGCAGACAGAGCCCCTGCAGGCTAATCACCAGTTTACGCCAGATGCTATTGCCTTGCTTTTGGTATTTATTGTGGAAGAGTTGTTTACAGAGGAAGAAATCACTATCCTCGAAATGGGTTCTGGCATGGGAATTCTGGGCGCTACTTTCTTGACCTCGCTTGATAAAAAGGTGGATTACTTGGGAATGGAAGTGGATGATTTGCTGATTGATTTGGCAGCTAGCATGGCAGACGTGATCGGATTGCAGGCTGGCTTTGTCCAAGGAGATGCCGTTCGTCCACAAATGCTCAAAGAAAGCGATGTGGTCATCAGCGACTTGCCGGTCGGCTATTATCCTGATGATGCCGTTGCGTCGCGTCATCAAGTTGCTTCTAGCCAAGAATATACTTACGCCCATCACTTGCTCATGGAACAAGGGCTTAAGTATCTCAAGTTAGACGGATACGCTATTTTTCTAGCTCCGAGTGATTTGTTGACCAGCCCTCAAAGTGATTTGTTAAAAGGGTGGCTGAAAGAAGAGGCGAGTCTGGTTGCTATGATTAGTCTGCCTGAAAATCTCTTTGCCAATGTCAACCAATCTAAGACTATTTTTATCTTACAGAAGAAAAATGAAATAGCAGTAGAGCCTTTTGTGTATCCACTTGCTAGCTTGCAAGATGCAAGCATTTTAATGAAATTCAAAGAAAATTTTCAAAATTGGAGCAAAGGTACTGAAATATAAAATAGATTTTGTTATAATAGTTGAAAACGCTTAAAAGAGGTAATTGATAATGACAAAAACAATCGCAATAAATGCAGGAAGTTCAAGTTTAAAATGGCAATTATACTTAATGCCAGAAGAAAAAGTATTGGCGAAAGGCTTGATTGAACGTATCGGTTTGAAAGATTCAATTTCAACTGTAAAATTTGATGGCCGTTCTGAACAACAAATTTTAGATATCGAAAATCACACACAAGCTGTTAAAATCTTATTGGATGACTTGATTCGTTTCGATATTATCAAGGCTTATGATGAGATTACAGGTGTTGGACACCGTGTTGTTGCGGGTGGAGAATATTTCAAAGAATCAACAGTTGTTGAGGGGGATGTTTTAGAAAAAGTTGAAGAGTTGAGTTTGTTGGCTCCTCTCCACAATCCAGCCAATGCAGCAGGTGTTCGTGCCTTCAAGGAATTGTTGCCAGACATTACCAGTGTAGTTGTTTTTGATACTTCCTTCCACGCAAGTATGCCAGAGAAAGCTTATCGCTACCCTCTACCAACAAAATATTACACAGAAAACAAGGTTCGTAAATACGGTGCTCATGGTACAAGTCACCAGTTTGTAGCAGGAGAAGCTGCAAAACTCTTGGGACGTCCATTAGAAGACTTGAAGTTGATTACCTGTCATATTGGTAACGGAGGCTCAATTACAGCTGTGCAAGCCGGCAAATCTGTTGATACTTCTATGGGCTTCACTCCTCTGGGTGGTATTATGATGGGAACGCGTACAGGGGACATTGATCCAGCTATCATTCCTTATTTAATGCAATATACAGAGGATTTTAATACACCAGAAGATATCAGTAGTGTTCTTAATCGTGAATCGGGTCTTTTGGGAGTTTCTGCTAATTCTAGCGATATGCGTGACATAGAAGCTGCTGTAGCAGAAGGGAATCACGACGCTAGCTTGGCTTATGAAATGTATGTTGACCGTATTCAAAAACATATCGGTCAGTACCTTGCAGTACTAAATGGAGCAGATGCCATTGTTTTCACAGCAGGTGTTGGTGAAAATGCAGAAAATTTCCGTCATGATGTAATCTCAGGAATTTCGTGGTTTGGTTGTGATGTTGATGATGAAAAGAATATCTTTGGTGTGACAGGAGACATCTCAACAGATGCAGCGAAGATCCGTGTCTTGGTTATTCCAACAGATGAAGAATTAGTCATTGCCCGTGATGTTGAACGCTTGAAAAAATAAGTGAAACTAAAAAAATATTCAATACAAGGAGTTGGGAAAGTTATTTTTCCAGCTTCTTTTTTAAACTTAACTAGCTTTGAAAGGTAGAAGTCATAGATAGCGGTGGATGATTTTAAGAAGCGTTATAGTGGATTGAGATATAGTACATTGAGTCAAGAATAGGATACATCGGTTTCTGAAATATTGTTAAAAATGAGGATGAATTTCTCAATCAATTTGTTCATATTCTATTTCAACATACTATAAAATGTGAATAAATTAATTAGCTGATTTCAATGCATTTCTAAAAATGTATTAGAAGTCGTATTGTGCTGTTGTAATTTAAATTTGCTATAAAAGTGATAAAAGATAACTTATTTCCAATTTTCGCTTAGAATGACAGGTAGCATCAATTAATATTTTATATTATGTCAATTTTTGATTGTATCCGCTTACAATTTATGCTATAATAGTACAGTAATAAGTTATAAGAGCTGTTGTATCGTTCTTGGTTTATAGTTATGGAGGTAACATCATGGGTACTATTATGGAATTTGCAACAGAAAAACAGATTGAATCATTTCTTTCAACTTGTCATATCGAGGGACAAAGGAATTTTCTGATGGCTTTTAAGAAAAAGACATGGCTGAAATCCTTTATTGATTTTTTCATTATAGGAGGAGCCTACTATGTTCAGTCGAGTGTGAAGCCAAAGATTATGTCATTCACATCTAAGGGGATTTACTTGATGGACATTAGTGATGTAACTGAAAATCGGCCTAATCAAGTCATTGAAATGTCCTGGAGTCAAGTTGAAGATTTTAGTTATAACACCGTCTTGAACACAGTTAGAATTAAATGGCACTATCAAAGTGAACAGTACATCTTTTCAGTAGATGTAGGTAATATCAGTCAACATTTAGGACAGTATCAATTTAACAAACAACATTATGACTATTTAGCACAACACGATTTCTTTCAGAAAGAGTGAATGACATGAAAAAGATAATTACAAAATGTATTGTTATTGCTACGACTTTGCTTATTATGGTACCGAGTTTTATAGGGATTGCATACGCTAATGAAACAAAGGTTCCAAATACAACTGTAGAGTATATTGATGTTGCCGAAGTAGAGAAGGATTTGAAATTCTTGTTTACAGAAGCGACGAGTTATGAGAATGGCGTTCTTTATGTTAATAAAGAATTATTGACAGAACGCTATGGCACTTTAGCACCGTATATTGTAATGGGCATTGAACGTATTTATACAGAGCCTAATTTGGTTCAAAACTTGCAAGCTTCTTTACAAGATAGAGATTTTGTTTCATGTATGCGTGATGAGTTGATTGGTATGATTCCAGGTATGGAACTTGTTGATTTAATGAGAGGGGACATTATCAGTTATATTCAAGGTAAAATGTGGGGCAAAGCTGCCTCATATATAGCAATGGAACTTGCTAAATTTGGCATGAAGAGTAACGTTGCAGGAATCGTTGCACAATTAGGAATCTCTGCTGGAAAATGTGCTATTTGGGGTTAGTTATGCTTAAATACTTGTAATTAAGAATGTTAAAATGATAATTCTGTCTTTAATGAATGTGATAAAGTGGTTGGAAAATAAATTTTCTAACCATTTTGTCGTTTTTAGTGTTTACAGGGAAAATGACTTCAAATTTTTTAAGTTTTAAGTATAGACTGTTACGGGAACGGTAGACATTGTGACAATAAGAAAGAGAATGAAAGCACGACGAAAAGGATTAAAAAATAAACAAGAGAATATTGGTAGAATTGTCCAAAACCTTGCTATGATTGGCTTTTTTGAAAAATATGGTATAATAGTAGTAATTTAATAGATGGAGTTGAGTTTTGAAGAAAAACTTTCGTGTAAAAAGAGAGAAAGATTTTAAGGCGATTTTCAAGGAGGGGACAAGTTTTGCCAATCGCAAATTTGTCGTCTACCAACTAGAAAACCAGAAAAACCATTTTCGAGTAGGTCTATCAGTTAGCAAAAAGCTGGGGAATGCGGTCACTAGAAATCAAATCAAGAGACGAATCCGACATATTATCCAGAATGCAAAAGGGAGTCTGGTAGAAGATGTCGACTTTGTTGTCATTGCTCGAAAAGGGGTTGAAACCTTGGGATACGCAGAGATGGAGAAAAATCTACTCCACGTATTAAAATTATCAAAGATTTACCAGGAAGGAAATGGGAGTGAAAAAGAAACTAAAGTTGACTAGTTTGCTAGGACTGTCTCTATTGATTATGACAGCCTGTGCGACTAATGGGGTAACTAGCGATATTACAGCCGAATCGGCTGATTTTTGGAGTAAATTGGTTTACTTCTTTGCGGAAATCATTCGCTTTTTATCGTTTGATATTAGTATCGGAGTGGGGATTATTCTCTTTACGGTCTTGATTCGTACAGTCCTCTTGCCAGTCTTTCAGGTGCAAATGGTGGCTTCTAGGAAAATGCAGGAAGCTCAGCCACGCATTAAGGCGCTTCGAGAACAATATCCAGGTCGAGATATGGAAAGCAGAACCAAACTAGAGCAGGAAATGCGTAAAGTATTTAAAGAAATGGGTGTCAGACAGTCAGACTCTCTTTGGCCGATTTTGATTCAGATGCCGGTTATTTTGGCCCTGTTCCAAGCCCTATCAAGAGTTGACTTTTTAAAGACAGGTCATTTCTTATGGATTAACCTTGGTAGTGTGGATACAACCCTTGTTCTTCCGATTTTAGCAGCAGTATTTACCTTTTTAAGTACTTGGTTGTCCAACAAAGCTTTGTCTGAGCGAAATGGCGCTACGACTGCGATGATGTATGGGATTCCAGTCTTGATTTTTATCTTTGCAGTTTATGCGCCAGGTGGAGTCGCCCTATACTGGACAGTGTCTAATGCTTATCAAGTCTTGCAAACCTATTTCTTGAATAATCCATTCAAGATTATCGCAGAGCGCGAGGCTGTAGTACAGGCACAGAAAGATTTGGAAAATAGAAAAAGAAAAGCCAAGAAAAAGGCTCAGAAAACGAAATAATAAGGAGGAATCTGGTAATGGTAGTATTTACAGGTTCAACTGTTGAAGAAGCAATCCAAAAAGGATTGAAAGAATTAGATATTCCAAGGAAGAAGGCACATATTAAAGTCATTTCTAGGGAGAAAAAAGGCTTTCTTGGTTTATTTGGTAAAAAACCAGCCCAAGTGCATATTGAAGCGATTAGTGAAACGACTGTTGTCAAAGCAAATCAACAAGCTGTAAAGGGAGTTCCAAAACAAATCAATGATTTGAATGAGCCTGTTAAAACAGTTAGTGAAGCGACCGTTGATTTGGGTCATGTTGTAGAGGCAATTAAAAAGATTGAGGAAGAAGGCCAAGGTATTTCTGATGAAGTCAAGGCTGAAATCTTAAAACATGAAAGACATGCCAGCACTATCTTAGAAGAAACTGGTTACATTGAGATTTTAAATGAACTTCAAATCGAGGAAGCGATGAGGGAAGATGAGGGCGCTGATGACCTTGAAACTGAGCAAGACCAGACTGAAAATCAAGACCTGACAGAGATGGGCTTGAAAGTTGGACCAAGCTTTGATATTGAACAAGTAGCTACGGAAGTAACGACTTATGTTCAAACAATTATTGATTATATGGACGTTGAGGCGACGATTTCAAATGACTATAACCGTCGTAGCATCAATCTACAAATTAACACCAACGAACCAGGTCGTATTATCGGTTACCATGGTAAAGTCTTGAAGTCCTTGCAACTGTTGGCTCAAAATTATCTTTATAATAGCTATTCAAGAACCTTCTATATTACAATCAATGTCAATGATTATGTTGAACACCGTGCAGAAGTTTTGCAGACCTATGCGCAAAAATTGGCGACTCGTGTTTTGGAAGAAGGGCGCAGTCATAAAACAGATCCAATGTCAAATAGCGAACGCAAGATTATCCACCGTATTATTTCACGTATGGATGGCGTGACTAGTTACTCTGAGGGTGACGAGCCCAATCGCTATGTCGTTGTAGATACAGAATAAGTAAAATCAGGTTTATCCTGATTTTTTGCTAGCTAGAGGAGATGAAACGGATGCTGAATAAGATAAGAGATTATTTAGACTTTGCTGGTTTGCAGTACCGTAATCCTGATAAAGCGGGAGCAGAGCGAGAGAAGATGCTGGAATTGCGCTATAAAGGCCAAGAGGCACGAAAGGCTTTTACAGAACTGGCCAAAGCCTTTCAAGCAAGCCATCCAGAATGGCAACTCCAACAGACTAGTCAGTGGATGAATCAGGCCCAGCGTTTGAGACCACATTTTTGGGTTTATCTACAGAGAGACGGACAAGTGACAGAACCTATGATGGCCTTACGTTTGTATGGGACATCTACTGACTTTGGAATTTCTTTGGAAGTCAGTTTCATCGAGCGTAAGAAGGATGAGCAAACACTGGGCAAGCAGGCCAAAGTTTTAGACATTCCAACCGTTAAAGGGATTTATTATCTAGCCTACTCTGATGGTCAAAGTCAACGGTGGGAGGCGAACGAAGAAAATCGTCGCACTTTAGTCGAGAAGATAGGCAGCCAAGAAGTCCGTAAAGTTTTAGTGAAGGCAGACGTTCCTGTGACAGAAAATTCGTCTGAAGAAGAAATCGTAGAAGGCTTATTGAAGTCTTATTCTAAAATTCTTCCCTATTATCTAGCTACGAGAAAATAAGATAATTTGTAAAACATCATAAATCATACAGTCCAAGAGTGAACAGTCCGCTGTGTAATTCTTGGTCTTTTTGTTTGCGCTTTCGCATTATATAATAAACTTACAAAAACAATTCAAAAGGAGAACAATTATGGAAGTCGTTTCAAGTGTTCTAAATTGGTTTTCTAGCAATATTTTGCAGAATCCCGCATTTTTCGTAGGTTTATTGGTGTTGATAGGATACGCACTTTTGAAAAAACCTGCCCATGACGTTTTCTCAGGGTTTGTTAAAGCAACAGTAGGGTATATGTTGCTTAACGTGGGTGCTGGTGGTTTGGTTACAACCTTTCGTCCAATCTTAGCAGCTCTTAACTACAAATTCCAAATTGGTGCAGCGGTTATCGACCCTTACTTTGGACTTGCTGCAGCAAACAACAAAATTGCAGCAGAGTTTCCAGATTTTGTTGGAACTGCAACTACAGCTCTATTGATTGGTTTTGGAATAAATATCTTGCTCGTAGCTCTTCGAAAGATTACGAAGGTAAGAACCCTCTTTATTACTGGTCACATCATGGTACAACAAGCTGCAACAGTATCTCTTATGGTTCTATTCTTAGTACCACAATTGCGCAATGCTTACGGTACAGCAGCGATTGGTATCATCTGTGGACTTTACTGGGCAGTTAGTTCAAATATGACTGTTGAGGCAACTCAACGCTTGACTGGTGGTGGCGGATTTGCGATTGGTCACCAACAGCAATTTGCAATCTGGTTTGTAGATAAAGTAGCAGGACGCTTTGGTAAGAAAGAAGAAAGTTTAGACAATCTTAAATTACCTAAGTTCCTCTCAATCTTCCACGATACAGTTGTTGCATCTGCTACCTTGATGCTCGTATTCTTCGGAGCCATTCTTTTAATCTTGGGTCCAGACATTATGTCTAATAAAGAAGTCATCACTTCAGGAACTCTATTCAATCCTGCTAAACAAGATTTCTTTATGTACATTATCCAAACAGCCTTTACCTTCTCAGTTTACTTGTTCGTTTTGATGCAAGGTGTCCGAATGTTCGTATCTGAGTTGACAAACGCCTTCCAAGGTATTTCAAACAAATTGTTGCCAGGTTCATTCCCAGCGGTTGACGTTGCAGCTTCTTATGGATTTGGTTCTCCAAATGCTGTCTTGTCAGGATTTACCTTTGGTTTGATTGGTCAATTGATTACAATTGTCTTGCTCATCGTCTTTAAAAATCCGATTCTTATTATTACAGGATTTGTACCAGTGTTCTTTGACAATGCAGCCATTGCGGTCTACGCTGATAAACGCGGCGGATGGAAAGCGGCTGTTATCCTTTCCTTTATATCAGGTGTCCTTCAAGTTGCTCTAGGAGCTCTTTGTGTGGCTCTTCTCGATTTGGCATCTTATGGTGGCTACCATGGAAATATCGACTTTGAATTCCCATGGCTTGGATTTGGATATATCTTCAAATACCTTGCTATTGTTGGTTATGTACTTGTGTGTCTCTTCTTGCTTGTTATTCCTCAACTTCAATTTGCCAAAGCAAAAGATAAAGAGAAATATTACAACGGTGAAGTTCAAGAAGAAGCTTAGTATCTAGAAAAGGAGAAATAAAATGGTTAAAGTATTAGCAGCGTGCGGAAATGGAATGGGTTCATCAATGGTTATCAAGATGAAGGTTGAAAATGCTCTCCGTAAGCTTAATCAAACAGATTTTACAGTCAATTCATGCAGTGTCGGTGAAGCTAAAGGTTTAGCAGTAGGATATGACATCGTAATCGCTTCTCTTCATTTGATTCAAGAATTGGAAGGGCGAACTAATGGGAAGTTAATTGGGCTTGATAACTTGATGGATGATAAAGAAATCACCGAAAAACTCAGTCAAGCACTACAGTAAAAGGTTGGAGGGGGCTGGACAGAAACTGAGAGTTATCGTTTCTGTCCTTCTCCCTCTTAAATAAAGGAGGCAGATATGAATTTAAAACAAGCTTTAATTGACAATGACTCGATCCGACTAGGTTTAGAGGCTAACGATTGGAAAGAAGCAGTCAAGGTAGCAGTAGATCCCTTAATTGAAAGTGGGGCAATTTTGCCAGAGTATTACGATGCTATCATTGAATCGACTGAAGAGTATGGGCCTTACTATATCTTGATGCCAGGTATGGCTATGCCCCATGCTAGACCTGAAGCTGGTGTGCAAAGTGATGCCTTTTCATTGATTACCTTACAAAATCCTGTTGTATTTTCAGATGGGAAAGAGGTATCTGTTTTGTTGGCACTGGCAGCAACAAGCTCAAAAATTCACACAAGTGTAGCCATTCCACAAATTATTGCCCTGTTTGAATTAGACGATTCTATTGCACGTTTACAGGCTTGCCAGACTAAAGAAGATGTCTTGGCTATGATTGAAGAATCTAAGGATAGCCCTTATCTCGAAGGATTGGACTTGGAAAGTTAGAAAGAGGAATAAAGAAATGACAAAAAGAATACCTAATTTACAAGTTGCATTAGACCATTCAGACTTGCAAGGAGCGATTAAAGCAGCTGTTTCTGTTGGTCAGGAAGTAGATATTATCGAAGCTGGAACTGTTTGCTTGCTTCAAGTTGGAAGTGAACTGGCTGAAGTCTTGCGTAGCCTTTTCCCAGATAAGATTATTGTGGCAGACACAAAATGTGCTGATGCTGGTGGAACAGTTGCTAAAAATAATGCGGTTCGTGGAGCAGACTGGATGACTTGTATCTGTTGTGCAACCATCCCTACTATGGAAGCAGCTCTAAAGGCTATCAAGACTGAACGAGGAGAACGAGGCGAAATCCAGATCGAGCTTTATGGCGATTGGACTTTTGAACAAGCTCAGCTTTGGCTAGATGCAGGTATCTCACAAGCTATTTATCACCAATCTCGTGATGCTCTTCTTGCTGGTGAAACTTGGGGTGAAAAAGACCTTAATAAGGTTAAAAAACTCATTGACATGGGCTTCCGTGTATCTGTAACAGGTGGTCTAGATGTAGATACTCTCAAACTCTTTGAAGGTGTTGATGTCTTTACCTTTATCGCAGGTCGTGGAATTACGGAGGCTGCGGATCCAGCAGGAGCAGCGCGTGCCTTCAAGGATGAAATCAAACGAATTTGGGGGTAAACCATGGCACGTCCGATTGGAATTTATGAGAAGGCAACCCCAACACACTTTACTTGGCTAGAACGTTTAAATTTTGCCAAGGAGTTAGGCTTTGATTTTGTCGAGATGTCTATTGACGAACGTGACGAGCGTTTAGCAAGACTTGACTGGAGTAAGGAAGAACGCTTGGAAATTGTCAAAGCAATCTATGAAACTGGTGTTCGTATTCCTTCTATCTGTTTTTCAGGCCATCGTCGCTACCCATTGGGTTCAAAAGATCCAGTTCTAGAGGAAAAATCTCTAGAACTCATGAAAAAATGTATCGAATTAGCTCAAGACTTGGGAGTTCGTACGATTCAATTAGCTGGTTACGATGTTTACTATGAGGAAAAGTCACCCCAGACACGCCAACGTTTTATCAAAAATTTGAGAAAAGCCTGTGATTGGGCTGAAGAAGCTCAGGTGGTACTTGCTATTGAAATTATGGATGATCCTTTCATCAGTAGCATCGAAAAATATTTGGCTATAGAAAAAGAGATTGACTCTCCCTTCCTCTTTGTATATCCAGATATTGGTAATGTGTCTGCATGGCATAATGATATCTATAGTGAGTTTTATCTTGGTCATCATGCCATCGCAGCTCTCCATCTCAAGGATACTTATGCAGTGACAGAAAGTTCAAAGGGCCAGTTCCGAGATGTACCTTTCGGGCAAGGTTGTGTCAAATGGGAAGAAGCTTTCGATATTTTAAAGGAAACCAATTATAATGGACCTTTCCTAATCGAAATGTGGTCTGAAAATTGTGAAACAGTAGAAGAAACACGCGCAGCCATTCAAGAGGCGCAAGCTTTTCTCTATCCACTCATTAAGAAAGCAGGTTTGATGTAAGATGAATCAAGTAATCAATGCTATGTGTAAACGAGTCTGTGATGCCAATCAATCATTGCCAAAACATGGACTTGTCAAATTTACCTGGGGGAATGTATCGGAAGTCAATCGCGAACTCGGTGTCATTGTTATCAAACCATCAGGCGTGGATTATGACGAATTGACACCTGAAAACATGGTAGTGACTGATCTAGATGGTAAGATCCTAGAAGGGGATTTAAGACCATCTTCCGACCTCCCAACTCATGTGCAATTATATAAGGCTTGGTCAGAAATTGGTAGTGTGGTTTACACCCATTCGACAGAAGCTGTTGGTTGGGCTCAGGCAGGTCGTGATATTCCTTTCTACGGAACAACCCATGCAGATTATTTCTACGGTTCAATCCCTTGTGCCCGTAGTTTGACCAAGGATGAAGTAGAAGTGGCCTATGAAAAAGATACTGGCCTGGTTATCGTAGAAGAGTTTGAACATCGCGGACTTAACCCGGTTGAAGTACCAGGAATTGTTGTACGCAATCACGGTCCATTCACCTGGGGCAAAAATCCAGAGAATGCTGTTTATCACTCTGTCGTACTAGAGGAAGTATCAAAGATGAATCGCTTTACAGAACAAATCAATCCAAGAGTTGAACCTGCTCCCCAGTACATACTAGAAAAACACTACCAACGTAAACATGGACCAAATGCTTATTATGGTCAAAAGTAAGAACGATGAAGGAGGAGAAAAAGATAAATTTAGCTCCTCTTTTTACATTTGATTTTTATTGAGAGTAAAGTTGGAGTTGAAGTAATTTTGAAAGATTTTTTAGAAATAGCGCTTGATATATATATGGTAAAATAAAAAGAATTGCCGTGATATCAATAGATTTGGGGGATTTTTTAATATGGTACTGGATAAGGCAAGTTGTGATTTGCTTCAATATTTGATGGATCAAGAAACGTCCAAAACGATTATGGCGATTTCGAAAGATTTGAAAGAGTCAAGAAGGAAAATTTATTATCACATTGACAAAATCAATGCTGCTCTGGGTGACGAGGCGCTTCACATCATTAGTATTCCACGAATTGGTATTCACTTAACGGAAGAGCAGAGAGATGCTTGTTGTAAACTATTATCGGAAGTAGATTCGTACGATTATATCATGAGTGCGCATGAACGTATGATGATAATGTTACTATGGATAGGTATTTCTAAAGAACGTATTACGATTGAAAAATTGATAGAGTTAACAGAGGTATCTAGGAATACTGTTCTCAATGATTTGAATAGTATTCGTTATCAACTAACTTTGGAACAATATCAGGTGACCTTGCAAGTGAGCAAGTCACAGGGATACCACCTTCATGCCCACCCTCTTAATAAAATTCAGTATCTTCAATCGCTTCTATATCATATTTTTATGGAAGAAAATGCCACTTTTGTATCTATTTTAGAAGATAAGATGAAAGAGAGGTTAGATGATGAGTGTTTGCTTTCTGTTGAAATGAACCAATTTTTTAAGGAACAGGTTCCTTTAGTTGAACAAGATTTAGGGAAGAAAATAAACCATCATGAAGTAACTTTTATGTTGCAGGTTCTACCTTATTTGCTGTTAAGCTGTCACAATGTTGAACAGTATCAAGAAAGACATCAGGATATAGAGAAAGAATTTTCTTTGATAAGAAAAAGAATAGAGTATCAGGTGTCTAAGAAATTAGGAGAACGGTTGTTTCAAAAGTTTGAAATTTCTTTGTCAGAACTTGAAGTTTCTCTTGTAGCTGTTCTTCTCCTCTCCTATCGTAAAGATTTGGATATTCATGCAGAAAGTGATGATTTTCGGCAATTAAAACTTGCTTTAGAAGAATTTATCTGGTATTTTGAATCACAAATCCGAATGGAGATTGAGAACAAGGATGATTTGTTACGAAATTTGATGATCCACTGTAAAGCCTTGTTATTTAGAAAGACGTACGGTATTTTTTCTAAAAATCCTCTAACAAAACAAATTCGATTCAAGTATGAAGAATTATTTTTAGTCACTAGAAAATCTGCGGAAATTTTAGAAGGAGCATGGTTTATTCGGCTAACAGACGATGATATTGCCTATTTGACGATTCATATTGGAGGATTTTTGAAGTATACACCATCGTCTCAAAAAAATATGAAAAAAGTTTATCTCGTTTGTGATGAAGGTGTTGCGGTTTCGAGACTTTTGCTGAAACAATGCAAACTTTATTTTCCAAATGAGCAAATTGGCACTGTATTTACAACAGAACAATTTAAGAGTGTGGAAGATATTGCACAAGTTGATGTAGTGATTACTACTAATGATGATTTGGATAGCAGATTTCCGATTTTAAGGGTTAATCCTATCCTTGAAGCAGAAGATATTTTGAAAATGCTAGACTATCTTAAACACAATATATTTTGTAATGAGGGCAAAAGTTTCAGTGAAAATCTTTCTAGTCTTATTTCGTCTTATATTGTAGACAGCAAGTTGGCTAGTAAGTTCCAAGAAGAGGTTCAAACACTTATAAATCAAGAAATAGTAGTTCAAGCTTTTTTGGAAGATATTTGAAGGACAGTCCAATGATGAACACAAACCTGTGTTTTTCTTGGTCTTTTTTAGTGTTTTGAAGGGTGGTATACTAATCTCAAAGATAACAATTATATCCAAAGGAGGCAACATATGCCAAACGTCAAAGAAATTACAAGAGAGTCATGGATTTTAGCTACTTTCCCAGAGTGGGGGACCTGGCTCAACGAAGAAATAGAAGAAGAAGTCGTAGCTGAAGGCAACTTTGCCATGTGGTGGCTAGGCAATTGTGGTACTTGGATTAAGACACCAGGTGGTGCTAACGTTGTCATGGACCTTTGGTCAAATCGTGGAAAATCAACCAAAAAAGTGAAAGATATGGTTCGTGGGCACCAAATGGCAAATATGGCTGGTGTTCGTAAGTTGCAACCAAACTTGCGTGTTCAGCCAATGGTTATCGATCCATTTGCTATCAACGAACTAGACTATTACTTAGTTTCACACTTCCATAGTGATCATATCGACCCATACACAGCTGCAGCAATTCTCAACAATCCTAAGTTAGAGCATGTTAAGTTTATCGGTCCTTACCACTGTGGACGAATCTGGGAAGGATGGGGTGTTCCAAAAGAACGTATCATCGTTGTGAAGCCAGGTGACACTATCGAATTAAAAGATATGAAGATTCATGCAGTAGAATCATTTGACCGTACTTGCTTGGTAACTCTCCCAGTGAACGGTGCTGATGAGACAGGCGGTGAACTTGCTGGCTTAGCTGTTACAGATGAAGAAATGGCTCAAAAGGCTGTTAACTATATCTTTGAAACACCAGGTGGAACCATCTATCATGGTGCAGATTCTCACTTCTCAAACTATTTTGCAAAACATGGTAAAGACTTTAAAATTGATGTTGCTTTGAATAACTATGGTGAAAATCCGGTAGGTATCCAAGACAAAATGACATCTATCGACCTTCTTCGTATGGCAGAAAATCTGCGTACCAAAGTCATTATCCCAGTTCACTATGATATCTGGTCTAACTTCATGGCTTCTACTAATGAGATTCTAGAACTTTGGAAAATGCGAAAAGATCGCTTGCAATACGATTTCCATCCATTTATCTGGGAAGTTGGCGGTAAGTATACTTATCCTCAAGATCAACACTTAGTAGAATACCATCATCCACGTGGTTTTGACGATTGTTTTGAACAAGACTCTAACATTCAATTTAAAGCTTTGCTCTAATATAAAAATATTCTTTGGAGGTTATCCGTATGTTGCATGATACGGATAATTTTCATATAATAGTAAAATAGAATGTGTGATTCAATAATCACCTCAAATAGAAAGGAAATTCTATGTCAAATCTATCTGTTAATGCAATTCGTTTCCTAGGTATTGACGCTATCAACAAAGCCAACTCAGGTCACCCAGGTGTGGTTATGGGAGCGGCTCCGATGGCTTACAGCCTCTTTACAAAACAACTTCGTATCAATCCAGCTCAACCAAACTGGATTAACCGTGACCGCTTTATTCTTTCAGCTGGTCATGGTTCAATGCTTCTTTATGCCCTTCTTCACCTTTCTGGTTTTGAAGATGTCAGCATGGATGAGATTAAGAGCTTCCGTCAATGGGGTTCAAAAACACCAGGTCACCCAGAATTTGGCCATACAGCAGGGATTGATGCTACAACAGGTCCTTTAGGTCAAGGGATTTCAACTGCTACTGGTTTTGCCCAAGCAGAACGTTTCTTGGCAGCCAAATATAACCGTGAAGGCTACAATATCTTTGACCACTATACTTACGTTATCTGTGGAGATGGAGACTTGATGGAAGGTGTCTCAAGTGAGGCAGCTTCATACGCAGGCTTGCAAAAACTAGACAAGTTGGTTGTCCTTTATGATTCAAATGACATCAACTTGGATGGTGAGACAAAGGATTCCTTCACTGAAAGCGTTCGTGATCGTTATAATGCCTACGGTTGGCATACTGCCTTGGTTGAAGACGGAACAGACTTGGAAGCAATCCATGCAGCTATCGAAACAGCAAAAGCTTCAGGCAAACCATCTTTGATTGAAGTGAAGACTGTTATTGGATACGGTTCTCCAAATAAACAAGGAACGAATGCTGTACACGGTGCCCCTCTTGGAGCAGATGAAACTGCAGCTACTCGTCAAGCTCTCGGTTGGGACTATGAACCATTTGAAATCCCAGAACAAGTATATACTGATTTCAAAGAACATGTTGCAGACCGTGGCGCATCAGCTTATGAAGCATGGGCAAAACTAGTTGCAGATTATAAAGAAGCTCATCCAGAACTGGCTGCAGAAGTAGAAGCCATCATCGACGGACGTGATCCAGTCGAAGTGACTCCAGCAGACTTCCCAGCTTTAGAAAATGGTTTTTCTCAAGCAACTCGTAATTCAAGTCAAGACGCCTTGAATGTTGTGGCAGCTAAATTACCAACCTTCCTAGGTGGATCAGCTGACCTAGCTCACTCAAACATGACTTATATCAAGACTGACGGACTTCAAGACGATGCCAATCGCTTGAACCGCAACATTCAGTTTGGTGTTCGTGAATTTGCAATGGGAACGATCTTGAACGGGATGGCTCTTCACGGTGGACTTCGTGTATACGGTGGTACTTTCTTCGTCTTCTCTGACTATGTGAAAGCAGCTGTTCGCTTGTCAGCCTTACAAGGACTTCCTGTGACTTATGTCTTTACCCACGATTCAATCGCAGTTGGGGAAGACGGTCCAACTCATGAACCAGTTGAACACTTAGCCGGTCTTCGTGCTATGCCAAATCTAAATGTTTTCCGTCCAGCAGATGCGCGTGAAACTCAGGCGGCTTGGTATCTTGCAGTGACAAGTGAGAAAACACCAACTGCTCTTGTCTTGACCCGTCAAAACTTGACTGTCGAAGAGGGAACAGACTTCGACAAGGTTGCAAAAGGTGCCTATGTTGTCTATGAAAATGCAGCAGACTTTGATACCATCTTGATTGCGACAGGTTCAGAGGTTAATCTTGCTGTCTCAGCTGCCAAAGAATTGGCTAGTCAAGGCGAAAAAGTTCGCGTAGTCAGCATGCCATCTACAGATGTCTTTGATAAACAAGATGCAGCATACAAGGAAGAAATTCTTCCAAATGCAGTTCGCCGTCGTGTTGCAGTCGAAATGGGTGCAACTCAAAACTGGTACAAATACGTTGGTCTTGATGGTGCCGTTCTCGGTATTGATACCTTCGGAGCCTCTGCACCAGCACCAAAAGTATTGGCAGAATATGGCTTTACTGTAGAAAATCTTGTAAAAGTCGTTCAAAACTTGAAATAATCCTAAAAATCAGGGCGCAAGCTCTGGTTTTTCTTACTAGAAAAGTAAGGTACAATCTTGTAAAAGTAACTGAAATTTGATATAGTAGTCCTATGTAAAAGACAAAGGAGAATATAATGGAATCACAATATACATTTTTAATCATTCTTGTGGCTATGTTGGGCTTGATGTTCTTTACGCAACGCTCTCAAAAGAAACAAGCACAAAAGCGTATGGAAAGCTTGAATAAACTACAAAAAGGCTATGAAGTGATTACAATTGGTGGACTTTATGGAACAGTCGATGAAGTAGATACGGAGAAGGGAACAATTGTTCTTGACGTAGATGGAGTTTACTTGACTTTTGAACTAGCTGCTATCAAGACAGTATTACCGCTGAAAGAAACAGCTTCACTAGAAGGCGCAATTGAAAAATAAGACGGGATCACGAACTCCCGTTTTTCTATAAAAGAAAGGAAATGGGATGAAAAAACTAGTCTTTGTCTGTCTGGGAAATATTTGCCGTAGCCCTATGGCCGAATTTGTTATGAAATCAATGACAGATAGTTATGAAATCCAGAGTCGAGCGACGTCCTCTTGGGAACATGGAAATCCGATTCATAAGGGCACTCAGGGAATTTTTCAACAGTATGATATTCCTTATGACAAAGGCAAAACATCGCTTCAGATTAGTAAGGAAGATTTTGAAGCCTTTGATTATATTATCGGCATGGATGCTTCAAATGTTTCTGACTTACGTCAGATGTGTCCAGCAGACTGTCAAGATAAGATTTACTCATTTGCATCTGGAAGTGTTCCAGATCCTTGGTATACAGGAGATTTTGAGGAAACCTATCGACGTGTTCAAGAGGGCTGTCAAGTTTGGCTAGAACGTTTAGAAAAGGAGAGTAAAGGTGGAAAATCTTAAGAATTTTTACGAAAAGTATCGTGTCTATCTGACTCGTCCACGTTTAGAGATTTTGGCAGTAGTTACCATTGTTTCCTGTGCTGTACTCGTCTTTTTTCTAAATATTCCCGGAAAAGGTGTTCTAAAGCTTGATAATGGAACGATTGTTTACGACGGCAGTCTTGTACGTGGTAAAATGAATGGACAAGGTACCATTACTTTCCAAAATGGAGACCAGTATACTGGTGGTTTCAACAATGGAGCTTTCAACGGAAAAGGCACCTTTCAATCTAAAGAAGGCTGGACCTACGAAGGTGATTTTGTAAATGGTCAGGCTGAAGGAAAAGGAAAACTAACAACAGAACAAGAAGTCGTTTATGAAGGGACTTTTAAACAAGGCGTTTTTCAACAAAAATAAAGCCTCCTTACTCAAAGGAGGTATTGTTAAAACCAGACAAGTAAGCGCTTACCTACAAATCCCTATCTTTCCAAATCCCTCTTCCAAGCAAGTTTGTGAAATAAAAAATATTTGAAATAAATTTCACAAACCTTAAAGAAAAAGCTTGCTAAGAAAAGAAAATAACAAACATTTCACAAGGAACTAAAAATTTTTTGTGAAATGTTTATAAAAGCGTTTACAAAGTTGAAATAATGCGTTATAATAAACTTGTAAAAAAAATGAACAAATGATTAATACTCTTCTAAAATCTCTTCAAACCACGTCAGCTTTATCTGCAACCTCAAAGCTGTGCTTTGAGCAACCTGCGGCTAGCTTCCTAGTTTGCTCTTTGATTTTCATTGAGTATAAATCCTTGAAAGCTATGGAGGAAAATATGGCTGATAAAAAAACTGTGACACCAGAGGAAAAACAACTCGCTGCTGAAAAGCATGTAGACGGACTAGTACAAAAAGCTTTGGTTGCGCTTGATGAAATGCGTAAGTTGAACCAAGAACAAGTTGATTACATCGTAGAGAAAGCATCAGCTGCAGCACTTGATGCAGTCAGAATTCTTGCTCAACATGCAATCGAAGAAACAGAACGTGGTGTATTTGAAGATAAGGTTACAAAGAACTTGTTTGCCTGTGAAAACATTGCAAACAACTTACGCGGACTAAAAACGGTAGGTATTGTTGATAAAGATGAATCAGATGGTTTAACTACAATTGCTGACCCTGTTGGTGTTGTTTGTGGTATCGTACCAACAACTAACCCTACATCTACTACAATATTTAAATCATTAATCTGCTTAAAAACTCGTAACCCAATTATCTTCAGCTTCCACCCTGCTGCAAATGAATGTTCTAAACAAGCAGCTCGTATAGTTCGTGATGCAGCTATTGAAGCTGGTGCTCCTGAAGAATGTATTCAATTTATCGAACAACCATCATTAGATGCAACAAACGCATTAATGAAACATGATGGAGTATCTATAATTCTTGCTACTGGTGGTAGTGCAATGGTTAAAGCAGCTTACTCTTGCGGAAAACCTGCTTTAGGTGTTGGTCCTGGTAACGTACCTGCTTATGTACACAAAGATGCAAAACTTAAACAAGCAGTTAACGACATCGTATTAAGTAAATCATTCGATAACGGTATGATTTGTGCCAGTGAACAAGCAGCTATCGTTGATACTGAACACTATGAAGAGTTCATTGAATTAATGAAAGAACACCATGTATACTTCGTTAACAAAGAAGAAAAAGCTAAACTTGAAGAATTCGTATTTGGAGCAAAAGCTAACTCTAATAACTGTGCTGGCGCTAAATTAAATGCTGACGTAGTTGGTAAATCTGCTGAACACATTGCTGAATTAGCAGGATTCGAAGTTCCTAAAGGAACAGTAATTTTAGCTGCTGAAGTTAAAGAAGTAGGAGAAAATGAACCTCTAACTCGTGAAAAATTATCTCCAATATTAGCGGTACTTAAATCTATTAGCACTGAAGATGGAATTGAAAAATCTCTTCAAATGGTTGAATTTAATGGTTTAGGTCACAGTGCTGCTGTACATACTCAAGACGAAGAGGTTGCTGAACAATTTGGTAAAGTAATTCCTGCTTGCCGTATCTTATGGAACTCTCCATCTACACACGGAGCTATCGGGGATATCTACAACGCGCTTATCCCATCACTAACTCTTGGATGTGGTAGCTACGGAGGAAACTCAGTATCTGGAAACATCGGAGCTGTAAATCTACTTAACTACAAAATTATTGCGCGCAGAAAAAACAATTTATAATAGTACAAAATTCCCCCAAAAGTATACTTTGAACCAAACGCAATCAGATACTCAAGCGAAATGGGGGGTAGAGAGAGTGATGATCTTAACTGACGACTCTATGGTTAAACTTGGATTCGCTCAACGTGTTATTGATCAATTGAACGCACGTAGCAACCGTGTAACTATCCAAGTCTTCTCAGATGTTGAACCAGATCCAGACATCACAACTGTAGAACGTGGTGCTGAGGTGATGAAAGCATTTGAACCAGACACAATCATTGCTCTTGGTGGTGGTTCACCAATGGATGCAGCCAAAGTAATGTGGCTCTTCTACGAACAACCAGAAATCGACTTCCGTGACTTGGTTCAAAAATTCATGGATATCCGTAAACGTGCCTTCCGCTTCCCATCACTTGGTAAGAAAGCGAAGTACATCGGTATCCCAACAACTTCAGGTACTGGTTCAGAAGTAACACCATTTGCCGTTATCTCTGATAAGAAAAACAACCGCAAATACCCATTGGCTGACTACTCATTGACACCGACTATTGCCATTGTTGACCCTGCTTTGGTTGAATCAGTTCCAGACTTTATCGCTGCTGATACAGGTATGGATGTCTTGACACACGCGACTGAAGCCTACACTTCAAACTTTGCTAACGACTATACAGACGGTATTGCGCTTCAAACAATCAAACTTGTCTTTGAATGGTTGGAAAAATCTGTTAAGACAGCTGACCCAGAAGCTCGTGAGAAAATGCATAATGCGTCTACAATGGCTGGTATGGCCTTCGCTAATGCCTTCCTTGGAATGAGCCACTCAATGGCCCATAAGATTGGTGGTGTTCATCACACTGTTCACGGACGTACAAATGCTATCTTGCTTCCGTACGTTATCCGTTACAACGGAACTCGTCCAGCTAAGACTACTACATGGCCTAAATACAACTACTGGAAAGCTGATGAGAAATTCCAAGACATCGCGAAAATGCTTGGCTTGCCTCACTCAACTCCAGAAGAAGCAGTTGAGGCATACGCTAAAGCTGTTTACGAACTTGGTGTTGCAGTAGGTATCAAGATGAACTTCCAGGATCAAGGAATTGATGAAAAAGCTTGGAAAGACAGCTTGCATGAAATTGCTTTGCTTGCTTATGAAGACCAATGTTCTCCTGCTAACCCACGCTTGCCAATGTTAGCTGACATGGAAGAAATTATGGCAGATGCATATTATGGCTACAAAGAAAGACCAGGACGCCGTAAATAATTGTTTATCAGTTTAGAGGCAGGAGTTATCCTGTCTCTTTTTTGTAATTCTATTTGAAAAATGGTATAATCATCGCATATATTTATTTGAAAATCAAATCTTTAATAATCATGCGAGGGGCAAATGAACAAGATAAATGAGTTAGGGGATAAAGTGCGACTTTTAAGAGAGGAGAAAGGACTTAGTCGTCCAGTTTTTTGCGGGGATGAGTCTGAATTATCAGTGCGTCAGTTGGTGCGGATTGAAAAAGGAGAATTTCGCCCGACGATAAAAACACTAGAATATATTGCAGATCGATTAGAAATTCCGTCCTACGTCTTGATGCCAGATTATAAGGAACTGCCTAAACGCTACCAAGAATTAAAGTACTTTCTTTTACATCACCCTGACTATGGAGACAAGGAGTTGCAAGAACAAAAGGAAGAATATTTTGATGAGATTTTTGAGTGTTTTTATGATGACCTGCCCCGTGATGAGAAGATGATAGTGGACTGTCTTCAGGCAATAGATGCAGTGAGAGCGACTAGTAATTCCTTATATGGAAGCAGTGTGATTGAGGACAGTCTTCAAGACTTACTATCCAGAGATGTATATAAAGCCGAGGACTTGTTGAAACTGAGACTGTATTTCAACTGTCAGTTAATGGATGGTTTAAATATGGGTGAGATAAAAGAATCTGAGCATGAAACCATTCTTTGTTTTCATGACAAACTAAGTTCTCAGGTTGATAAGATAGAGTTCGATTGTTTGGACTTACTTAGAGACTCCTTGTTAGCTTCTTTAACTTGTATAGAGATTATGGGGTTGCTTCCTTATTTTAAGAGGGCAGTCGAGACCTTAAATAAAATAGGGCAAAAAACACGAGATTTTCAAAAACAACCGATTGTCTTGATGGTGGAGTGGAAATATTATATTCAGACGGATTATGATACAGCCAAACAAAAGTATGAAGAAGCAAAAATGATGGCGAGGATGTTTGGCAATGAGAAGTTAATCGTTAGTTTAGATAATGAATGGGCCGAGGATCTAGAGAGATATCGTTAAAGAGTTTATAGGAGTGACATTTCTGTCATTGGGGAAATGTCGCTTTTTTGTTACAATGGATTCGTAATAAAGAGAAAGGAATTTACTATGATTAAAATACTGATTTTTCTATTTATCACGGGTGGGTGGTGGAGTTGAGTTTAGAGGAATGATATGCTAGAATTTGAACGAATAAATAATGTTTTATTGCCTAGCATGTCAGAAGTTGGAGATGTACTGCTCATTCGACAAACGCTATCAACTCTTCTTCAAGTAGAAATAAGAGTTAACGGCTATTTATTGGATTTGATTACAATAAAACCCCAGATATTAAAAGTCTATCCATTAGTCGGTATAGCAAATAATACACTTATTATTGTACGAGAAGTAAATGAGGGACTTGATATGACGTTGGAGAATAACAGGACATTTAGAGATTTTGATTTTTTTAGAAAATTAAAATAGAAATTTAAAAAGGAGAAATAAAATATGTGGCGTTGGGTATGGAAAATTGTAAAATGGATTCTGATTAGTTTGCTATGGGAAGCTATCTGGGGCTGGGTTAAACAATGGTTTAGTAAATAGGAGGAATTATTATGTGGAGTTTCGTATGGAGAATTATCAGATGGATTATTATTGACTGGATTTTAACAGCAATTTGGGGCTGGGTTAAACAGTGGTTCTAGTTTAGAAATTAATAGAACAGAGTTGATTTTTACATAAAATATTAGTAAAATTAGAAATTAATATAAAAAAATAATTGATAGTTATGTCTCAGTTTGAAAATGGGCATTCTCAAAAAGATTATAGACATAACTATCAACTATTTTAATTATAATATAAAAGGAGAAAAAATGAAAGTAGAGAACATTTCGTATAGGATAAATAGTAGGATACTGTTTAACAATATTTCTTTTGATACTTCAAATTCAGGTCTTACACTGATTACTGGAAAAAATGGCTCAGGAAAGTCAACATTATTGAAAGTATTACTAGGAATTGTTCAACCATATTCTGGCTCATTGATTTCTGAAGAAAAGGTTAGCTATGTTCCAGATTCTTCGGACAACTATTTCATTGGTTTATCTCCTAATTTATTATTCGGATTTTTACAGAAACAATTTTTTATTGAAACAAATTTGTTCGAAGAACGGTTAAGAGAATTACGAGAACAATTTTATTTGAATGAGAAATTAATGACACAAACAATTCAATCATTGTCATTAGGAGAAAAGAAAAAAGTAATGCTTATAGCAGCGTTTTTATTGGATTCGGACTTGTATGTTATGGATGAACCTTTATCAGGTTTAGATCAAATTTCGGTTGAAAATCTGCTTCAATTGATGGAGCAAAAGATAAATCTAGGCAAACACTTCATTATTGTAAGTCACGAGAGGCAAGAAATTTTACCGACAGTTGATCAGATTATTTCTTTGTAGAGGAAAGTTATATGGAAAAGTTTTATTATTCTATTACTCTATTATTCCTATCTCGACAGGGATACTGGAATGATTCGAATAATGTTAAGGAATTATCGTTGCTTCAATCGACCTACAAATATTTTTTTTCATCTGTTAGTTTGATTTTTATATTTTGTTTTGCTAAACAAGAAGTTTATAAGCTATTAAGTGAAAATCAAATTTGGGGTATCCTATCATACTTTGAATTAGTAAAAATACTTGTTCCTGCAATTTTGTTATTAGGACTAATTTATGAAAATATTTATGTTTTAAAAACTAAAACAGAGAGTACAATGAGGATATTTTTCAATGTCACAGGGAGAGAATTTTGGAATATAGTATTTTTAAAGAATTTAATTCTAGTTTCTCCCATCTTAGTAGTTATTTTTTTCTATGATATTTCTTTAGGAATATTTGCGTGCCTACTTGTTTTTTTACTTAATAGTATATTTTTTATATCGAAAATCAGGTATGTTAGGCCAAGGTTTAAAAAATCGTTTAGTATGACCTATTTATTATCTGTCGTTGATGGTTTGACGGTGTTTAAAGCGATGACTATACCTGTATTTTCAACTTTTATGTTTATGTTCATGTGGTTGGTTTTACCAGATTTTTTAGGAATTGATATCTCGAATAAAGCGATGATATTGAATACAGCTTTATTTTCAGGGACAGTATTTTTTAGCAATAAAGGGATAAATTTTTATTTTCTTACTTTAAATAAGGACTTCCCTTATCTGAAGGCTGTGGGGGTTAATCTTAATAAGTTTATAAAAAAAAGAATTTGGTCTTTAAATTTTATTAGTATCTTAGTTCCGTCGATCTCGCTATATTTCTTTTTAAATTATCTGGGGTACGGTTTTATAGATATTTCCCTATTTCTTTTCGGAGTTTCTCTAGCATATTTTTTATGCCAAGGGATACAAATGTTAGAGATAATTATATTTAGAAAGTATCATTTCAAGAATGCAAAAGAGTTAGATGCTTTTTCAATTCCTATAAATACAAGGATAACGTTGTACATTATTCGCTTCGTACCAGTTATGGTTTGCTTATTATTCAATCAAATTAAACTATTTGGTTTATGGGGCTTGATATTGTTAAATATAGTTTATATCAGTATTATTTATTGTAGTTTATATCGACATATGTTGTCAAAAGTAATTAAAGGAGATAATCATGTCCATTTTATCCATTAAAAATATTTCAAAATTTTACACTTTGGACGGTAAACATCAAGAGCAGGCTTTAAAGAATATAAACCTGCAAATCGCAAAAGGTAAAATTACAGCGATTTACGGGCCGTCAGGCTGTGGCAAAACCAGTCTACTCAATATCATCAGCGGTTTAGATAGACAATATGAAGGAGTTTTAGAATTTAAAGGGGAATCCCTCCGTGACTTATCAGAGATTGAACTAACTCAATTTCGTAAAGATAAGATTGGATTTGTGTTTCAAAACTTTAACCTCATTCCTCATCAGTCTGTTTTGGACAATGTCAAGCTCCCTCTCTATGTCAAAGATTTATCTGACAGGGAGATGACAATGATTGCAAAGGAGCAATTAAGTAACTTGGGCATGGAGCCTTTTATTACTAAAAATGTTAAACAGCTTTCTGGCGGGCAAAAGCAACGTGTAGCAATCGCGCGTGCCTTGGTAAATCAGCCTGATATGATTGTAGCAGATGAGCCAACGGGTTCGCTGGACTCTCAATCCCAAGAAATGGTATTGGAAGTGTTTAAAAAATTAGCCCAAACAGGGAAAACAGTACTGATTGTAACCCATAATCCAGAGGTTGCCGAATATGCAGATGTGATTATCAAAATGAAGGATGGTGAAGTCGTTGAAGAAGTCAAAAAATAAAGGATTATCATTGAAAAATAAATTCAAACTTTCTTTAAATAACTTTCTGGAAAGAAAGTGGCGTAACCTATTGATTGCGCTAGCAACCTCAATCGGTTTTGTAGGAGTCTTAATTTCTTTCGGCTTGGGAAATGCATTGATTTCGATGATTGATGAAAATACGAATGGAGGTCAAATCCCTTCTCAAGTTCAGATTGCTTTAAACACAAAAAATGTTGGACGAGGCTTTTTGAACCAAGACGATAAGAACTATATCACGGATACAGTTGGCAAAGAAGCTATTAAATATTTGGAGAGTCCTTTTGGGATGACCATGTCAAATATTACTATAGATGGGCAAGAAATGGATCTGAGTCAAACGATGCCTTCTTATGCTCAAGTAGTGAGTCTATATGAGGATACAAGTATTTCTGTTAGTAGTAATGAGGCGGACAAAGTATTAGCCGGTTCCCTCTATACTGATTCAAATGAACAGGGATTGACGATTCCAAGCAGTTTACTAAAAAATTGGAATGAACAGACAGGAAAAAATCTGACAGCTAGTGATATTATTGGCAAATCAGTCTCAGCCAGCATTGTAGAAAATGATGCTGAAGCTAGCAAGACTGCTCAATTTCAAACAAAGATTGTACGTGTAATCAATGATGAAGATGACTTGGAGGACAGCAACAGTTTCATGCCGTCTCATCAAATGGAAACGATTTTGAAAGAGGCTGGATTTACAAAAGCTGTATCTTATTTTATCTTGGAACTCAAAGATCCATCACAAACAAAAGCGATAACAGAAGAATTGCAGAAAAACAAGAAGTATACTGTTCTTTCTCAACAGAAGGTTCTTGATATTGTGATTACTTTTATTCGTGTCATTCAGGGATTGTTGATTGTACTTTCATCACAAGCTATTGTGGTAGCAGCGGTCATGATTGGTATCATTATTTACATCAATATCATACAACGTTCTAAGGAAATAGGTGTCATGAAGGCAGTTGGTTATCAAAATCGTGATGTCAAAGGAATTTTTATTTACGAGGCTATCTGGATTGTAGGCATCGCCTTGCTGCTGGCATTTTTGGTTGCACAAGGGGTGGGAAGTTTGGCGAATGCGGTTGTAAATCACTTTTACCCATCTATCACTAAGGTTTTTGAATTAAATCTTTTATCTGTTTTAGGAACTCTAGCTTTCGCTCTATTACTTGGTTATGTCTCAGCCTACTTCCCGGCGCGTAAAATTAGTAAAATGGATCCTGTAGAATCGTTACGCTATGAATAGTCAAGTGTGTTACTAGGTTATCGTCTCCCAAAAAGAAACAAACATAGAAAAACAATGCCCATACTTGCAATTCAACTCAAATAGTTATATAATAGGTTTGTTGAAAGGTGATTTGTAGTGATTCAAGTTACTCTTTTCACAATAAAAATTTCATGATTTTCATAAGGAGGAAATCACTAATGGTAGTTAAAGTTGGTATTAACGGTTTCGGACGTATCGGTCGTCTTGCTTTCCGTCGTATCCAAAACGTAGAAGGTGTTGAAGTTACTCGTATCAACGACCTTACAGATCCAGTTATGCTTGCACACTTGTTGAAATACGACACAACTCAAGGTCGTTTCGACGGTACTGTTGAAGTTAAAGAAGGTGGATTCGAAGTTAACGGTAAATTCGTTAAAGTTTCTGCTGAACGTGATCCAGAACAAATCGACTGGGCTACTGACGGTGTAGAAATCGTTCTTGAAGCTACTGGTTTCTTTGCTAAGAAAGAAGCAGCTGAAAAACACCTTAAAGGTGGAGCTAAAAAAGTTGTTATCACTGCTCCTGGTGGAAACGACGTTAAAACAGTTGTATTCAACACTAACCACGACGTTCTTGACGGTACTGAAACAGTTATCTCAGGTGCTTCATGTACTACAAACTGCTTGGCTCCAATGGCTAAAGCTCTTCAAGACAACTTTGGTGTTGTTGAAGGATTGATGACTACTATCCACGCTTACACTGGTGACCAAATGATCCTTGACGGACCACACCGTGGTGGTGACCTTCGCCGTGCTCGCGCTGGTGCTGCAAACATCGTTCCTAACTCAACTGGTGCTGCTAAAGCTATCGGTCTTGTAATTCCAGAATTGAACGGTAAACTTGACGGATCTGCACAACGCGTTCCAACTCCAACTGGATCAGTTACTGAATTGGTAGCTGTTCTTGAAAAGAACGTTACTGTTGATGAAGTGAATGCAGCTATGAAAGCAGCTTCAAACGAATCATACGGCTACACAGAAGATCCAATCGTATCTTCAGATATCATAGGTATGTCTTACGGTTCATTGTTTGACGCAACTCAAACTAAAGTCCTTGACGTTGACGGTAAACAATTGGTTAAAGTTGTATCATGGTACGACAACGAAATGTCATACACTGCACAACTTGTTCGTACTCTTGAATACTTCGCAAAAATTGCTAAATAATTCTTGAGTCGATAAAAAGCAAGGCCTCTTGGTCTTGCTTTTCAAATATTTAAAAATGGATGACACAATCATCCATTCTTTTTTAATTCTGTTTCAAAAGTATCTGATGGGACAGTGAAGCTTAATTTCTCTAGAGTAAGCGGATGGGTAAAGGACAGTCGGAAGGCGTGGAGCATAAGCCGACTCGTCTTTGAATTGCTGTTATAGAGAGGGTCGCCCAAAATAGGGAAGTTATGATGCGAAAGGTGCACACGAATCTGATGGGTTCGCCCTGTCTTTAGTTTACAACGGACAAGGGTCGTTTTGTTTGGGAATTGCTTTAATCTGCTTACATGCGTTTCAGCATATTGCCCATTTTTTGTATCAACTATTCGTTTTCTGCGGTCATGGCGATCACGCCCAATTTTGTCTTTGAAAACAAGTTCTTTGCTGTTGATATTTCCGTCAACAAGCGCCCAATATTCCCTAGAAATCTCTTTTTTCTCCAATAAGCGGTTGAGAATGGGCAGGATAAAAGGATTTTTGGCAAAGAGAACTAAGCCACTGGTTTCCATGTCCAGACGATGAACGACATAGCAGGTTTGGCCAACATAGGCACTGACATGGTTGAGAAGGGCGATTTCGTTTGGCTGATTACCATGCGTTTTCATCCCCTCTGGTTTGTTCACAATAACCAAGTGTTGATCTTGATAAACTTCCTGAACGAGATTTGGGTTGCCCCAAGGAATTTCTTTTTCGGGATAATCTTCCTCGTCAAAAGTCAACTGGCAAACATCTCCAGGACTTACCATCTCGTTCCAATGAACTTCTCGCTGATTAATCAAAATATGTTTCTTGATTCTCAAAAAATGCCGAATTTTTCTAGGAATGAGGAGTTGTTCCTCCAGTAATTGCTTAACCGTCATTTGAGATAGAGAGTCTGGTAAAGTAAAAGTGAATTTCATACAGATATTGTAACAAAAAAAGCCCTATTTGGATAGGAAATAGCTAAATTCTTGTCTTCCTATGATGAAGATGATAAAATAAACGCATGAAATTAGATAAATTATTCGAGAAATTTCTTTCTCTTTTTAAAAAAGAAACAAGTGAACTAGAGGATTCTGATTCTACTAGCTTACGTCGTTCTCGCAGTGATCGAAAAAAATTAGCCCAAGTGGGTCCGATTCGAAAATTCTGGCGTCGCTATCATCTAACGAAAATCGTTGTTATACTAGGTTTGAGTGCAGGCTTGTTAGTAGGAACCTATTTGTTTGCTGTAGCCAAGTCAACCAATGTCAATGATTTGCAAAACGCCTTGAAAACTCGGACTATCATTTTTGACCGTGAAGAAAAGGAGGCTGGTGCCTTGTCTGGTCAAAAAGGAACCTATGTTGAACTGACTGACATCAGTAAAAACTTGCAGAATGCCGTTATTGCGACAGAAGACCGTTCTTTCTATAAAAATGACGGGATTAACTATGGTCGTTTCTTCTTGGCGATTGTCACTGCTGGTCGTTCAGGTGGTGGCTCTACTATTACCCAACAGTTGGCTAAAAACGCCTATTTGTCACAGGATCAAACTGTTGAGAGAAAAGCGAAAGAATTTTTCCTTGCCTTAGAATTAACAAAAAAATATAGTAAGGATCAGATTTTAACCATGTACCTTAACAACGCCTATTTTGGAAATGGTGTGTGGGGTGTAGAAGATGCGAGTAAGAAATACTTTGGAGTTTCTGCATCAGAAGTGAGTTTGGATCAAGCTGCGACTCTGGCAGGGATGCTCAAGGGGCCGGAACTGTATAATCCTTTGAATTCCGTAGAAGATTCAACCAATCGTCGTGACACTGTCTTACAAAATATGGTTGCAGCAGGATATATTGATAAAAACCAAGAAACCGAAGCTGCGGAAGTTGATATGAATTCGCAATTGCACGATAAATATGAAGGGAAAATCTCAGATTACCGCTATCCTTCTTACTTTGATGCGGTTGTTAATGAAGCTGTTTCTAAGTATAATCTAACAGAGGAAGAAATTGTCAATAATGGCTACCGCATTTATACAGAGCTGGACCAAAACTACCAAGCAAATATGCAGGTTGTTTATGAAAACACAGCGCTATTTCCGAGAGCAGAGGATGGAACATTTGCACAATCAGGAAGTGTAGCTCTTGAACCGAAAACAGGAGGAGTTCGTGGAGTTGTCGGTCAAGTTGCTGACAATGATAAAACTGGATTCCGGAATTTCAACTATGCAACTCAATCAAAACGTAGCCCTGGTTCTACAATTAAGCCTTTAGTTGTTTATACGCCAGCAGTTGAAGCAGGTTGGGCTTTGAACAAGCTCTTGGATAACCATACCATGCAGTATAACAGCTATAAGGTTGATAACTATGCAGGAATCAAAACGAGTCGAGAAGTTCCTATGTATCAAGCCTTGGCAGAATCGCTTAATCTACCTGCTGTTGCCACTGTTAATGATTTGGGCCTTGATAAGGCTTTTGAGGCGGGCGGAAAATTCGGACTCAACATGGAAAAGGTCGACCGTGTTCTTGGTGTCGCCTTGGGAAGTGGTGTCGAAACCAATCCTCTTCAAATGGCTCAAGCATATGCTGCCTTTGCAAATGAAGGTTTAATGCCGGAAGCACATTTTATTAGTAGAATTGAAAATGCTAGTGGACAAATTATTGCAAGCCATAAAAATTCACAAAAACGAGTGATTGATAAGTCTGTAGCTGACAAGATGACCAGTATGATGTTGGGTACATTCACTAACGGAACCGGTATTAGTTCATCGCCTGTAGACTATGTCATGGCAGGGAAAACTGGAACAACTGAAGCAGTTTTCAATCCGGAGTACACAAGTGACCAGTGGGTGATTGGTTATACTCCGGATGTAGTGATTAGCCACTGGCTTGGTTTTCCGACCACTGATGAAAATCACTATCTAGCAGGATCTACTTCAAACGGTGCAGCCCATGTCTTCAGAAATATTGCAAATACCATTTTACCTTATACACCAGGAAGTACCTTTACAGTTGAAAATGCGTATAAGCAAAATGGAATTGCACCAGCCAATACAAGAAATCAAGTACAGAGTAATGAAGAAAATCAGGCGGATAATAGCCTTTCTGATATTAGAAGTCGTGCGCAAAGTCTAGTAGATGAGGCTAGTCGGGCTATCTCAGATGCGAAGATTAAGGAAAAGGCTCAAACAATATGGGATTCGGTAGTCAATCTATTTCGCTAAGATGCTTGTCAAAGCCTAGCTTTCTTGTTATAATAGATAAGATGGAGGTGTTATGGCACTAAAAAAAGCAAGCCTAGCTTGTGCGGTTTGTGGTTCGAGAAACTATTCAATCAAGATTAGTGGAAACCCCAAGCCTACACGACTAGAAGTAAATAAATTTTGTAAGCATTGTGGCAAGTACACTACACACAGAGAAACGAGATAGGAGAGAGCGATGCGTTTTATTGGAGATATTTTTAGACTTCTTAAAGACACAACATGGCCAACTCGCAAGGAAAGCTGGAGAGATTTTCGTTCTATCATGGAATACACAGCTTTCTTTGTAGTAATTATTTACATTTTTGACCAGTTGATTGTTTCAGGTTTGATTCGATTTATTAACATTTTTTAGAAGAGTAGTGAAAGTACACTAAAAATCTTCTATTTATGAAAGGAAATATCATGGATAGTTTTGATAAAGGATGGTTTGTCTTACAAACTTATTCTGGTTATGAAAATAAGGTAAAAGAAAATCTATTACAACGTGCACAAACCTACAATATGTTGGATAATATTCTACGCGTTGAAATTCCAACACAAACAGTGCAAGTTGAAAAAAATGGAAAGAGAAAAGAAGTAGAAGAAAATCGCTTTCCAGGTTATGTTCTTGTAGAAATGGTCATGACAGATGAAGCTTGGTTTGTTGTTCGAAACACACCAAATGTTACAGGATTTGTCGGATCACACGGGAACAGATCAAAACCAACTCCATTATTGGAACAAGAAATTCGTGACATTTTGATATCTATGGGACAAACTGTTCAAGAATTTGATTTCGATGTTGAGGTTGGTCAAACTGTACGAATTATTGATGGTGCTTTTGCAGATTACACTGGTAAGATTACAGAAATTGATAATAACAAAGTGAAGATGATTATCTCTATGTTTGGTAATGACACAGTTGCAGAAGTAAACCTAAACCAAATTGCAGAATTATAACCCTTAGAGAGGCAAGACCTCTCTTTTTTGTGCAGTTTAGGAGATAAAGAGAACAGAATGGATGAAATGTGCCAAAAGTGTTTCTGAATCTGTTAGACTGTACACAGAAAGGGGAAAAGAATGATTAAAGAATTGTATGAAGAAGTCCAGGGAATTGTGTATAAGTGTAGAAATGAATATTACCTTCATTTATGGGAACTATCGGATTGGGACCAAGAGGGCATGCTCTGCTTACATGAATTGATTAGTAGAGAAGAAGAGCTGGCAGAAGATATTCCTCGTTTAAGGAAATACTTCAAAACTAAATTTCGGAATCGGATTTTAGATTATATCCGTAAGCAAGAAAGTCAAAAACGGAGATATGATAAAGAAACATATGAAGAAGTAGGTGAGATTAGTCATCGTATAAGTGAGGAGGGACTCTGGCTAGACGATTATTATCTCTTTCATGAAACACTAAGAGATTATAGAAACAAACAAAGTAAAGAGAAACAAGAAGAGCTAGAACGCGTCTTAAGAGATGAACGCTTCCGAGGGCGTCAAAGAGTGTTAAGAGATTTACGTATTGTGTTTAAAGAGTTTGACATCCGTACCCATTAGGAAGTTATGCAAAAAAGTTTAAAAAAATTTAAAAAAGGTGTTGACAAAGTTTGAAAAGTCGGTATAATAGTAAGAGTTGAAAATAACAACTCTGGTCCGTTGGTCAAGGGGTTAAGACACCGCCTTTTCACGGCGGTAACACGGGTTCGAATCCCGTACGGACTATAGTATGTTGCGGTTGGAACACTTGATGAAAAAAAGTTTAAAAAAGTTTCAAAAAAGTGTTGACAAACGAAAGTGACTGTGATATACTAATATAGT